>JAMIQN010000001.1:0-5127 GCA_035914595.1 Chitinophagaceae bacterium
AGTGCCAGCATCATACCCATGAAGGGAGGCAGGTGGGTAAGCGTCTTAAACAAGGGCACAAACAGCAATAGACCGAGGCCGGAGAAAAGGACGACACGGCCCGGCCAGCGGGGTGTGGCATCATCGCCGGAAGGAGGCGGCGCCTGAAACTGCTGTCCCCGAAAACGATAACCAATAATCAAGGTTGGCAACAAACACACAAGCAGACTGGGCAGAAAAAGGCGTTGGATGATATTGGCTGCGGTGATTTGTCCGCCGATCCAGAGCATGGTGGTGGTGACATCACCCAGCGGCGACCAGGCACCGCCCGCATTAGCCGCAATGACGATGAGGCCTGCAAACCACAGTCGGTCGTCGCGCTCGGGCAGTAGCCTGCCGCAGAGGGAGCTCATCACGATGGCGGTGGTGAGGTTGTCGAGGATGGCAGAGAGGAAGAAAGAAAGCGCAGCAATGATGTAGAGCAGATGGACTTTGCTGCGCGGACGAATTTTTTCGGTCACCAGGCGGAAGCCGTCGTAGGCATCTATCACCTCTACGATGGCCATAGCCCCCAGCAGGAAAAACAGGATGGAGGCAATCTCACCCAGGTGATGCATCAGGGCGCTGCTGCTACGCTGCAAGTCGGGGCCGCTGAGGAAGACTACAGTCCAGCAGAGTACGCCGGCAATGAGTGCTGATGCAGCCTTGTCCAACTTTAGGGAATGCTCGAAGGCGATGGCGAGATAGCCTGCCACAAAAAGGAAGATGGTAAGGATAGAAGCAAAGGCCATGATGCAAAGCCACTAAGCCCGAGGGAGGATGGGAGGCAAAGATGGGGAGGGGGAATTTTTAAATCGGGGGATGGGTGCTTTTGGATGGGGCGGATTTGCATCATGATTTCTGCGGCCCGCCGAGGTCGTTTCCATTTTATCCAAGCCGGATTCCTACAAACCTTCAAACCCGTTAGGTTCAACCCCCTGCATCAGCAATGGCTCGCGAACAACTTCATGACAGCGGCACTCCTTCACCAACACCACACGCACCATCCCAAAGGGATGGAAGGTTTGTAGCTAACAAAATGCGCAATGGAAATTCCGACTCCGGAGGGGTCGCACCCACCATTTCTTCCATGACTACATCCGCCTCACTAACCAACCCCTCAATACGCCTGCACCAATACCTCGGTCGGGATATGCCATAGGCGATGCAACTGCCGAATCATATCCAGCGAAAGCTTCCTTTTCCGATTCAGGATTTCGCTTGCCCGGCTTTTGTGCCCAACGATTTGTGCCAGGTCGGTCTGTGTCTTCCCGGTCTGCTCCATGCGAAATTTGATTGCCTCCACCGGGTCGGGGAGGTCAATGGGAAACGCTTCATCCTCATATTTTTCAATCAACACACTGAGCACTTCCAGCTCATCACCTTCGCTCGTGCCCGGCTTTGCATCAAAGATGCTTTCCAGCCGTAGCAGTGCCTGCTCATAGTCTTGTTCCGTTTTGATGGGCCTGATATTCATGCTACACTGTTTTTGCGTTTACCTTATCGTATTCAGCGTGGGTACCGACAAAGCGAATCCACACCAGTTGATACTCAAAATTGACCTTCACGATGAGTCGGTATGCATTGCCTCGGATGTTGAACACGATTCTGTCCTGACCAACGATACTTGCGCTTGGATATTCCACTTTGATTTCATTGGGGCTTTTCCACCCTGCCTTGGAGGCTTCCTGAAACCAAGCCTTCAAGGCCTGCTCACAGTCGTTGTGGCGTGCCCAAAAATCGCGGAGTGTCTTCTTCGCAATAACTCTCAAACGGGTCGTTTTTTCAAAGATAGATGAAGGTTACCAAATTGGGAACGCTGTTTCAATTTTTGTTTTTGATTAGGGCTTTTCTCTGCTACCACTCCGAGGTCGTTTTCATTTTATCCAAGCCGGATTCCTACAAACCTTCAAACCCGCTTGGTTCAGACCCCGGCATCAGCAATGGCTCGCGAACAACTTCATGACAACGACACTCCTTCACCACCACCACACGCACCATCCCGGAGGGATGGAAGGTTTGTAGCTAATGAAACGTGCAGCGGAAATTCAGACTCCGGAGGGATCGTACCCACAGCCACTATCCCTTATTCCTCAAGCTTAACGACCCGCTGCATCCCCACGCAATCAATGCCAACAGCACCGCTCTGCCTTTGCATTCCGTGCACACTTTCTTTAACAGCTATGCAAAAACGCAGGCCCCTCCCACTCCCTAATTTTAGAGGGTGCTCCGCCTGCTGAAACATGGCCTTCCGGCCGCTGCCGCATTCGCCTTTTTCTTTGCTCCATCGCTCCGCGCACAGACCTCCGATTCGTTGATGCAGGTCGCGCAGGGCATGATGGCTGCCAAGCAATGGTCACAGGCTGTTTCGCTCCTGCAGAAGGCTTTCGAAGTGACTCCGTCCGAGCCGGGCTTATACCACGACTACCTGAAAGCCCTTGTCGGCAATCGTGATTTCAAAGAAGCACAACGACTGGTTGAAGCACAACAATCCAGACGTCCCAGCCCTGATTTGCTCATTGACCTGGGCATGGTGTACGCCACTTCGGGCAAGAAGGGCAAAGCAAAAGAGCAGTTTGAGGCAGCCGTAAAAACTGTGAATGGCGAAGACATGCGCACCCAGTTGTTGGCCTCCCGCTTCGTGACAATCGGCGAAGAGGAATATGCCATCCAAGTGTATGAACGCGCGAGGACGATCATGCAAAACCCGTTTATGTACGCCGATGCCCTGTCGAAACTGTACGCGAAAACGGGCGATATCCCCAAAGCCGTAGATGCCCTGCTCAATGGCGGGCCCAACCCTTACGGCGGCGGACAGGACGACACCAAAGCGGCACTGCTGGAGCTGTTGGGCCAGGACAAAGACCGGCTGGCCATTGCCCAAAAAGCATTGCTACGCAACATCAACCAGCAGCCAAATAGCCTCTACTATGCTGATATTCTTACCTGGCTCTACACCCAAAAAGACGATTGGGATGGGGCCCTTATTCAGGCGGAGGCAATTGACGAGCGTAGCAATGCCGGCGGGCGGGTCTTGCTTCAGTTTGCACTGCAGGCTGATCAGGCAGGGAAACATGAAGTCGCACAGCAGGCCTTAGGCGATGTAATTGAAATCGGGCCATCCAAGCCTTACTATTCACTGGCACGGGCACAGCAACTGGCGATGAGCATGCATCAGCTTCAGGAAGGGCCTGCTTTTACCAAAGCGCAAGTGCTCACTTTGGAGCAGCAATACGAGCAATTTTTTAAAGACTTTCCTCAGTTTGAAGCCTCGCAAAGCGCACAGGATTTTGCGGAGCTGGAAGCTCAGTACAACGACAGTCCTGCGAAGGCAATCCATATTCTGGAGCGCGCCATTGCGCAGCCAACGGCATCAAAAGAATTCATTGGCAAAGCCAAATTGCAGATGGGCGACTATCAGATTTTGGACGGCCGAATCTGGGATGCGTCGCTCACCTACAGCCAGGTGGACAAAGCCTACCGCGAAGATTTTCTGGGTGAGGATGCCCGCTTCCGGAATGCCCGCCTGGCCTACTATCGCGGCGATTTTCGATGGGCACAAACGCAGCTTTCCGTGCTGAAAGCATCTACCTCAGAACTAATTGCCAATGATGCGCTCAACCTCTCGGTACTGATTACCGAAAACACGCCCGACAGCAATAATGCACCGCTGCTGCTCTATGCAAAAGCTGATCTGCTGCTATTCCAAAACAAGTACGATGCAGCGCTGCATATGTTGGACAGTATCACGACGCAATACCCCAAGCATCCGCTGCAGGACGATGTGCTGATGCTGCGGGCCAAGGTGGCCATGAAGCGCCACGACTACCCAAAAGCGCTTTCCTGGCTGGCTGCCATCATCAAAGATTATGGTCAGGATGTGCTGGGCGACGATGCCATTTTTCAGACGGCAGAAATCTATGACCGCTATTTGAAAGACCCGGTGAAAGCACGAGAATATTACGAGCGCCTGGTGCTTGATTACCCGGCCAGCACCTATGTGCAAATTGCGCGCAGCCGGCTGAATGCAGGTGTGCCGCAGTCTTAAGTTGCACTGCCTGAAGGCCTGCGGCAGGTGACATTTTCAGTCAAAGGCTCATTCATTTATGGCTCCTGCGATTCCGACTTATTCTTTTCCGCGCGGTGAACGACAAGCATCCAATCGCCCTCCAAAGGGAGATAACCGTACTCGTAGCAGAAGTTGTAAGTCTGTCCTTTTTTGTTCTGGTATTGGTGGGTGAAATAGCGAAAATCGAAGCCCAACTGAGCCAGCCGCGCGCGGGGGCATTTGGCTAACTCTTCGCCGGCAGGGATGATGGAAGCAAGCAGGCGTCGGTTCTTCCGAAGTGCGTTATTGACGTTGCGGACGAAATTGTTCGAGTCTGAATTTCTGCGATTGTTGAAGGCATTTCTGCAATAATCATCGCAAAATCTTTTGTCCAGCCGGCCTTTCAGGGCTTTGCCGCATTGAAGGCAATTGCGGGTTTCTTCCATAATCTGAAGCGTTGATGTAGAACGGCTTTTCACGAAGGCCTGTGGGTAAGATACACCTGCATTACCCGACTACAAACGGGTACAAACACTTTCATCCGCTCATAAATGACTAATAATCGAGTATCGAAAAACTGCACAGGCATCTTTGTGCTGCAAGACGATGACACCTCAAATCAGCCATCAGGCGACCCCGATTCAAACCCGATTACACGAGCAAGGACACGAGACTGACAGCACAACCAACGATTCTAAAAAACAGTACGAGGAACAAAACACAATGAGCAACGGGTAGCATCGCTGAAAAAACAAACAAGAGTTATCAGCCAATCGCCCGGCCTGCTCATCAACAAAAACATCCAATCAAAAAAACCGGGAGGTTACTCCCACAAATCTTCAAACCATGCAATCGCTCAAGAACAAAGTCCAACTCATCGGCCATCTGGGTGCTGACCCTGAATTCCGCAAACTCGAAAATGGCAATGCCCTCGCCAAGATGCGCATTGCAACTAGCGACTCCTACAAAAATGCTCAGGGAGAGCGCGTTACAGACACACAATGGCACAACATCGTGGTGTGGGGAGCAACGGCTGAATTTGCTTCTCGCTACCTGAACAA
>JAMIQN010000002.1:0-3251 GCA_035914595.1 Chitinophagaceae bacterium
AACGCTACAGTCCAGGCCACACGTGCCGGCCTTATTCAGCGCGATGGAGATATCGTAGATGTTGACGGCCAAAGTTGCCTTGCCTTCCCGGGCGTAGCTGTTGATAGCTATTATGTTGCAGTTCGCCACCGTTCACACTTAGGCGCCATGACCAAATATGGACAATCGGCGTCCAACCTTGAATCGTTAGTCGATTTTACTGTACCGGGTACACCGATCTATGACAAGGGCACTTATCTCAGTTTCAACTATACAGGACTGGGCGAAAAGGATAACGTAGTGGGCACATACCGTGCTCTGTGGGGTGGCGATTTCAACGCGGATGGGAAGGTGAAGTATGATAGTCCAAATGATGACTTGGCTACTCTTCTATTCGATGTACTCCTCTATCCTTCGAATACCACGTTTGCAACCAACTATGACTTTGCTTATGGGTACCTCCAAGGGGATTTTGATATGAACGGTAAGGCTAAGTACGATAGCCCGAACGATGATAACGCATACCTCCTCTTCCAAGACTTACTGTATCCGTTGAACACCACGTTCGCAACAAACTTCGACTTCCTCATTCAGCAACTTCCTTAATCATCTGTCACTGAGACATCAGTAGGCATCCGTTTGAGGTCAGAACAACAGATGCCTACTGCTTTAACTCCCTACCCTCTCTCTACACCGCAAAAAACCTTGCAACATGAAAAAACTTCTATTATCCTTATGCATGTTGGTACCCCTCCTTGCGGCCAGCATCGTATCCCAGGCGGCGCAGGTAAGTAACGTACGCTTCCTGATTCGCTATAATGGCACCACTTGCAAGTACGATGTCCTGATGTACTTGGAGACTGGTAATATCAATACACCGGGAGTCAATGTATCCTTTCAAGCTGTTGGTACAAACCAACTTTCCCTTGTAGTGCCAACGGGTAGTAGCGTTGGTGGAAATACAGGGGGAACAGGGACAGTAACGACAATCCCCAACGAACCTAGAACTGGAGGTACCGTGAGTAGTGGTGTATATTCTGGAGGTAGTCCATTATCCTGGGCTCAAACCAACAGAGTACTTGCCCCCGGTGCTATGTCAGGTAGCGATATATACGCCTTTGTAGCAAACCCAAGCGGTGCTTATTGGCCACAGGCCTCCCAAGGGGATACGATCCTTCTTTTTAGCCTGACCATCGTTACACCCACAGCCAATTGTGGTCAGGGTATCCGGATTTGGAATAATAATCAAATCAAGGGGTCTCCGGTTTCAGGAGGCGACCCGGCCTCCAGTGCCACAGGTTTTTCCGGCAATGACTACAACAATGGAATACTCATAGGCTCCGCAATACCGCTATTCAACGGTACCGGCACCCCCAATTTGGACCAAGCGAAGCCGACTGTAACTGCCAATGTAACTGCCAATGCTACCAGCATCTTTGGTACCTCATCGGCATCTACCTCGTCCTGCTACACCATCACCGGCTATTCCTGGACAGGGCCTAACAGCTACACTGCTTCTACCCAGAACTTCACCCGCACACCTTCCTCCGGCAACTTGGGGAACTATGTAGTTACTGTTACCAACAGCCTGGGTTGCACTGCTACGGCATCCAAAACAATCGTACTGCCCGTGCACCTGCTCAGCTTTAATGGCAACACGGAAGGCTGTAATGCCCACCTCACCTGGGAAGTGGCAGCAGGTCAGCTTGATCTGGAAGCATTTGATGTGCAATACAGCAGCGATGGTTCTCATTTTGAAACCATCGGTCACCTGGAGCGCAATCCCAACAGTGACCTCTACACCTTCAGCTATGGTCAGGCTCCCGGCAAAGGCTTCTATCGCCTGATGATTATTGAGCGTTCCGGCGTTACCGAATACACCAAGACGATTAGTGTCACTACGGATTGTGCAGCTGCCCCGATTACCATAGCACCGAACCCCACACAGGGCCGCACGGTAGTCAGCGGCATCTCCGCCGGCGACCAAATCAAAGTAACCGATGTGCTGGGCAATGTGATTGCTAACTACATCTCATCCGGTAATACCGCCGTCGTAGATCTGGCTATCTACCCCGCAGGTATTTACAGTGTTCTGGTCAGCAGGAATAACCAAATCCTGAAGACCGACAAGGTGAGCAAGCAATAGGTAGTAAGATTTCTCACATGGTAAGAGGCCGCCCAAAATCTGGGCGGCCTCTCATTTTGAGCCCTATGCCAATTTGCTGAACAAATTCTCCGATGGAAGCCTACCAAAACACCAGTCTAGCTCAATTCAATAGTCCCACCAAGAGGTATAGTAAATGATAGTTCCAGTTCTCCGATACATTCAACATAGCCTTAGGACAAACACTGCTGTGCTTTTCAAAGCCAACCTTGATCCAATGCACAGCGCTCACACCTCTCGATGCTTCCCTATCATCCCATTGCAACCTCAAGAGTCCCGCAACGATTGACTTACGGCTGCTCTTAATTGCATCAGCAAAGCCAAAATCAACCCACCCAAGCAAGCCCAAAACGGCCAGCCGGGCATCATCGCAAGATGCAATCCTGCATGTCGCCCAAACTGCGACGCCACAAGCTGAAGCAGAATACCCAACAACGCTGCTAAACCTAGTACTCCTATAACCAAAGGCGCAAAATGCTTCATCAAGAATGCCTTCAAACTCTTCGCGCTGTAGCCTATTTCCCGAAGGAGCAAGACCGAATGACGCACCCGTGCAATGGTCAATTCAATAAAAAACACAAACACCAGCATGCTGGTAACTAAAAGCAATGCAGCCAGCACAGCTACGGCGATGGAAACTGTATCCACAATTCCGCGCAAGCGTGCCCAACGATTCAGCTCGGTATTGGCTACGTAACCATGCGACTCTAAAAACTGCGTAAAGCCCGGTGTCGAAGGATCCCTGACTTTGACAACTACCCGCGAAACGCCGGCAGATTGCCCTGCTTCACCATTCATATATTCCACAAAAGATTCCGGCGCCAATACTGAGGTTATCCGATTTGAAAAGCCCACTACCCTCGCTACAAATCGCTGCCCACCACTGCCGTTGGCCACCTCCACAGAAAAGGGAATGGCCCGAATACTTTCCTCGGAAAGCTGTGGCAGGCCTTGGCTGGGTGCATAGGCGTAGTTGTACAGACTCAGAAAACTCGAGGATAAAATGACCGGGAGCCTGCTACTTCCTGGCTGCCAGCTCCAATCGATAGGAGGATGATCAATAAATCGGTCAGGCACACTTTCCAAAACCAGAACCGTTGAAAAACCC
>JAMIQN010000003.1:0-4456 GCA_035914595.1 Chitinophagaceae bacterium
CCTTAGCAACAGCACACCCGGTCATGCCATCAGTGTGGTACTCATTCTGATTGTTGTTCATTTCATAGATGCCAACGTCCTGCTGCCGCGCATTGTCGGGCGGCGGGTGAATATGAATCCGCTCATCACCATTGTGGCGGTGCTTACGGGTGAATTGCTGTGGGGCATCCCCGGCATGTTCCTGTTCATACCCTTAGCCGGCATTCTAAAAATCATTTTTGCAAGAGTGGATGGACTACGCCCCTGGGCCTTGCTGATGGGCACAGAACGGGAGGCGCGCGGCGACTAAAAAAGTCGTTTGGATTTGCGCACCTGCGCGAGGTAGGCGCTGAGGTCCGGCGAGGGACGAAGCAGCCACAACAAGCCTGCAAAAGCAAGCATCAGAACAGCGCTGCGGTAGAGCGTGTCGAGGATGGGCTGCTTCAATGCCGGAAGGGCATAGTTGAGGGCAAACACAAGCAGGCCGCAGAGCAGCAGGCTCAGACTGCCCTTGTTGAAAGGCAGCAATTTCATCTTTCGATATAGGAAAAGAAGCTTAGCCACATTGAAGGCAGCCAGCGTGCCCGTAGCCACCCAGGCTGCGCCCATCAGGCCGTGCTCCGGTATGAAAATTCGATCAAGCACGAAGATGGAAATGAGTAGCAGAGCCGAGAGGCGGAAGGTGAATTTGTAATGGTCGGTGATGCTGATCAGCTCGGTGTTGAGGCCGGTGGCAAGGTCAAAAAGGCGGCCCAGGGACAATACCAAAAAGGCCGGCGCGATGCCCTCATAGCCCTTCGGCAGAATGGCTACGGCATTGTGCAGATTGGAAGCAATCAGCAGCCACATGGCCAGGGTGACCAGTTGCATGTTGACGGCGGTGCGCGTGAAGAGCGAACCCAGTTCCGGGTCATTTGCAATGAAGGCTTCATTCAGGCGCGGGAAGGCGGCACCCGACATTGCCCGGTAGGGAATTCCAAGAATCGAAATCAGCAGCAGGGCAAGGTTGTACACGGCTACATCGGTCAGGCCATTGGGCGACAGCATACCGATCAGAATCACATCCAACATGCCATTCAGGTTGAGGATAACGGTCAGCAGAAGATGATACCATGCATAGTGGACGACCTGATAGATTTCCTTTTTGCTGAAGGCACGCCAATCAAAGGAGAAACGAAAACCGGGAATGCGCCGCGACAGAAGATACAGGGCAACCACAGGAATCAGATGCACCAGCACAGTGCCAATCACGAATTGATGAAAATCCAGCAGACCGGCATAAAACAGAGCAATGAGCAGGACGTTGAGCAGACGCAGCACTACTTCTCGCATCGAGACGCCGAGCGCCACCTTCATGCGTGAAACGAGGTAATACTCCAGCAACATCATATAGCTCATCAGCAGGCCCAGCACTGGCAGCCAGATGTAGAACTCCTCGATATACTGTCGGTCGAAACCCTTGTAACGACTGACCAAATACGGCTGGGCGAGGAAGTAGGGGATGCAAAACAGAGCGGTTGTGAGCAGTGGGACGAGGAGAGTGTAGCTAATCAGTACCGGACGGCGTTTATCTTTTTCTGCAAAGCGTTGGGCATAAGCATGTACTAACGGGACCCCGCCCATCAACAGAAATAGATAGAGAACGGCCCCCTGGTTGAGCAGGTTGCGCGAGACGCCCACCAGGTTTTGCGGGAAGACTAAGGTGTAAACGTAATTGATGACTGCGCCCAGCACCGCTCCGGTGAAGGTGACCAGCGTGGTCTTGATTGCCTGGCGGAAAACGATACCCATCCCTTAGCTGCTCTTTGTGGCTACCACTACGAAGTTGAGCGCAGACCAATTGCTGCGTTTGTGCTGAGCGAACTCAGGCTCAGCCGGGATTGAAGTAGCATTGTGAGTTGCGGCTCTTTTCAAGGATAGAATTTCGCTGCGTTATTTCCCTAATAAGGATGCCAGCTTAGAGCGCACAAAACCTGTGAGCGTGGAAACGGAATCAAGCTTATTCACGTTGTAGGTAAACAATTCGGGATGAATCTGCGTCAGGAAATCGGGGTCTGTTGATGCTGCAGCGGCACTAAGCTTGGGAAAAGTATTTTGATCGATCAGGCTCTTTCGAACATAGAACAGAATGTTTTGACGATACCATACATTGATCGCGGTATTGGCCCAAATCTGCTTCCGAACGCAGTCAACAGGCACGAAGCCTTCAGTCTGAAATTTTGCAGCCCAGTACTCCGGCCATTGTTCGTTGATATGGTAGGTACCTCTTTGCCCGGGCACGGCAGCAGAAAACAGAATCACATCCGATGCACCGGTTAGAGAACGAACGAGCGTTGCCGCACTTGCGTCCGGCAAATGCTCCCCTACTTCCAGCGAAATGGCCAGATCAAACTTTCGCGGACTTACATACGGCTTCGTCAGGTCGAATGGCTGGAACTTTTCCTTTGGAATAAGCAGCGCAGCAGGATTGACATAGTCGCCATCAAGCCCGAAACAATCTTCAATTTTGAAGTCATTCAGCACGGAAAGCCAAGTACCAACACCGCATCCGATATCAAGGACAGATTTGGGGGAAACATACTCGAACACGACAGGCCAGACAGCCTTCGCAGATCTGACTGAGCCATCTTGCTGGTCATCAAAAAAAGCCTTGTTGTAAACGGTACGAGCCATAGAGAGAATCTCCGTGAATGATTAGTGAGAAAAAATGAGTTTGAATTTCTTGAACCAATGTGTTGCGATATCACGCAAGAGCCAGGCTCGGACCGCGAGATTGAACGGATGCAAGGCGGCGGCAAAACTAAGTTTGGAAAGATAGAAGCGCTTGGTCTGAATGATTTTTAAGAAGTGCTTGGTGTTGACTGCATCGCTACCTGTAATTGAACTCTCGTGCGAACGAAAATGCAAGAGGCGGTCTTTCAGTTTGAAAATGCCAATCCCATCGTAGGCCATGCGAAGCCAGAGGTCATAATCTTCATAGGGCACTTGGCGATAAGAGTATTTCTGAAGAAGTTCCGTCCGAACCATCACCGACGGATGCCCGAGGCAATTCAGCTTAGGCAGCGTTCGAAGGATGTCGGACGCTTCCACGATTGAGGAATTCGTCCGTCCTACGGGCTGCCCCTTTTCATCAACAATCTCCTGAACGCAGTCAACAACACCAACCTCGGGATGTTGTTCGAAGTATGCAACCTGCACGCCGAGGCGGCTCGGCACTGCAATGTCGTCCGCATCCATTCGGGCCACATACTTTCCGCGACAACGGGCGAGCCCGGCATTTAGCGTTGGCACAATTCCACTATTGCGTTTCTGTCGGAGGATGACTAACCGAGGGTCCGCAACAGATTCGAGAATCTCTACCGTTGCATCTGTACTGCCATCATCTACAACGATTATTTCAAAGTCGGCAAACTGTTGATTACATATACTGGTAACAGCCTCCCTGATAAATCGGGCGCCGTTATATACCGGTAGGAGTACTGATACTACTGGGGTATGCATTCACTGCGCAAGATATTGATGCGCGCCACCCTTCGGGAAACGGAGTCCCTGTCGGCAGCGGCACCATGCGGCCCTTTTTCTAATTTGGAGTCTATCGTATGAGGCTCAGGTTGCCGGTTTTTTGATAGTGGCTGCCGTCAAGGAAGGTGGCAGTGAGAACGTAAGCATAGGTTTCTATGCGCTGCGGCTGCCCTTTGAAAGTGCCATCCCAGCCTTTGTTGAGGTCAGTGGTTTCAAACACAAGTTGCCCCCATCGGTTATAAATCTTAAGAGAAAAGGACTCTACACCGGCACCATGTGCAAATAATATGTCGTTGGTACCATCGCCATTTGGTGAAAAGGCACTGGGCACAGCAATTACAAGATGAACCGTTGCGTCAATCATCTTGCATACGGTGTCCAGACAGGCATCATTGGTCACAATCAGGCACACCTGAAAAGATCCAGATCGTGTGTAGAGATGTATCGGGTCTTCTTCAGCACTACCGGTGCCATCTCCAAAGCTCCACGCATAGTGTTGCGCTCCTGAAGTGTAACTGTTGAATTGGATGGGGCGATTGGCTATTGGCGGGTTGGGACTGTAATCAAAGCCGGCACTGACTTTCGTAGAAACATGCACAACCACTGTATCGTAGAAAACGCAGCCGGTAGCCATTGTTACTGTTGCCACATACATGGTCGTCGTCGTTGGCGTTGCGATAGGATTGTAGATAGTTGTGTTGCTCAGACTGGCACCAGGAGCCCATGAATAGGTGTCTGCTCCGGGAAATGCATGAATTTCCACTGCCTGGCCTTCACAAATGGTAGTATCGCTGCGATGGCCGGATACAGGAGTTACGGTGATCTGCTTCGTAACACTGTTCGTGCAGCCGTTTCCATCGGTTACTGTAAGCGTGACAGAATAGGTTCCCGCATTCGGAAACGTATGCATCGGGTTGCTGATATTAGAACTGTTTCCGTCACCAAAATTCCACTG
>JAMIQN010000004.1:0-2422 GCA_035914595.1 Chitinophagaceae bacterium
TTTGAATGGGAACCTCGTACAGCAATGGACGAACGTACCCGTGTCCGGCGTTTCAATTGATGTGTCGGTAATACCACCCGGCCTGTACATCCTGCGGGCAACATCAACCTCCGGAAAGGCCGTCAAACGGTTCAGTATTATGAGGTAGCAACTTCGAAGGGTATGCCGAAGAATCGGCCCGCCTTTTCTGCGCAAGCCTCACCAACAGCCCTGCTCGCTTAGCCCTGATACTCACCCCAAATTCCGCGCAGCACATCCGAGATTTCACCTAAGGTGCACAGCGCCTCCACAGCTTCTATCACAACCGGCATCAGGTTGGTGCCATCTACTGCAGCCTTACGAATAGCCTCCAGACAGGAAGCGGCTTTGACTGCATCCCGCCGGGCGCGCAACTCTGCCAGCCGCCGGGCCTGGGTAGCACGGATGCTGTCGTCCACCTTGAAGATGGGCGTGTCTGAAACCTCCTCTGCCGTGAATTTATTGACACCTACAATCACCTTGCTACCGTCTTCAATCGCCTGATTATAAGCATAAGCACTGCGTGCAATTTCTTCCTGAATAAAGCCGGCCTCAATGGCCTTTACGGCTCCGCCCATCGCGTCAATCTTTTGCAGGAGCGCCATGGCTGCGGCTTCCACTTCGTTGGTCAGCGTTTCTACGAAAAAGGAGCCGCCCAGTGGATCGGCTGTGGCCGTCACGCCGCTTTCGTAGGCTACAATCTGCTGAGTGCGCAGGGCCAGCGCCGCCGCCGACTCCGTGGGCAGTGAGAGCGCCTCGTCAAAGCCATTGGTGTGCAAGCTCTGTGTGCCGCCCAGCACTGCTGCCAGTGCCTGAATAGCCACACGAACGATGTTGTTGTGAGGCTGCTGAGCCGTCAGCGTGGAGCCGCCCGTCTGGGTATGGAAGCGCAGCATCTGAGCGCGTGGGTCGGTGGCGCCCAGCGAGGCCGTGATATGTGCCCACATCCTGCGGGCCGCCCGAAACTTTGCGACCTCCTCAAACAGGTTGTTGTGGGCATTGAAGAAGAAAGACAGGCGCTGCGCAAAGACGTTGATATCCAGGCCGGCGGCGATGGCTGCTTTGAGGTAGGCCTTGCCATTGGCCAGCGTGAAGGCCAGCTCCTGCACCGCCGTAGAGCCTGCCTCGCGGATATGATAGCCTGAAATAGAAATGGTATTCCAGCGTGGCACCTCCTTCGCGCAATAGGCGAAGATGTCGGTGATGATGCGCATGCTGGGCGCCGGCGGATAGATGTAAGTGCCCCGTGCGGCATATTCTTTCAGGATGTCGTTCTGGATGGTGCCCGACAGCTTTTTCAGGTCGGCACCCTGCTTTTTGGCCAGGGCAATGTAGAAGGCCAGCAGGATGAAACCCGTCGAGTTGATGGTCATGGAGGTGGAAACATCTTCCAGGCGAATGCCTGCAAAGAGGCGCTCCATATCTTCAAGAGAATCAATCGCTACACCTACTTTGCCCACTTCTCCCTCCGCCATCGGGTGGTCGCTGTCGTAGCCGATTTGGGTAGGCAGGTCAAAGGCCACCGAAAGGCCGGTGACGCCCTGGGAGAGCAGATAATGGTAGCGGCGGTTGCTTTCTTCGGCCATTGAAAAGCCGGCATACTGGCGCATGGTCCACAGGCGGCTTCGGTACATGTCCGGGTGCACGCCCCGCGTGAATGGTGCCTGACCCGGCCGTTCCTGCATCGGAGGGGCTTGGGAATAAACGGGTTCCACTTCTATCCCGGAATCGGTATAAAGAGCCATGAGGAATTGCTGAAAATGTTTTTTCGCTGAAAAAGAAAAACTACGCGGCAAAGCCCAAAAGTCAGCGCCACAGAAGTCCGGCCATTGAAGGCGATGCAAAGCTTTATTGCGAAGCCCCGTAAGAGAGCACCCGCTTGGCTTCTTCTGCAATGAGTGCCAGGGCAATATCGCCGGGAGTGTCGCCCTTTTGGCCACCGAGGTATTCTGCAATTTTCAGTTGCAGTTCTTTGGCGGGCGCATTGGCATCCAGGCCGGCAGCCGTGCCATGAATGAGGGCCATCTCCTGCTCTTTCATGTGCTTCACGGTTTCCCACACCTGGCGCGAGACGTAAATCTGCTGGGCCAGGTTATGCTCCCATTCCGCATTGATGGTGATCACCAGGGCCTGGCGTAGCTCGCCCACCGTCATGCCGGACACATAAACGCGGGGCATGATCTGCCGCGTCTGGATGCGCTCGGTGAAAATGGCTAAGCGCTCATAGGCCTGCAGCCGCAGCGGGATGGTCACACTCTGGCTTTCCTGCAGCAGGGCAAACTGCTTGCGCTGTAATTCGGTAACCAGAAATTTTTGAACAATGAGGTAGGTGATGCCGAGCATGACCGCTGCCGGCACCGTGTATTTGAGAATCTCGAGAAGGGTGACTATTGCCGTTTGCATC
>JAMIQN010000005.1:0-6606 GCA_035914595.1 Chitinophagaceae bacterium
CAGATACTGCTGGCCGGCCACGATGATATGGTCCAGCAGGCGAATGTCCATCAGGGCTGCCGACTCAAAAAGTTTCCGCGTCAGGCGGCGGTTATTGATTGCCTGGACATCATCCCAGTGAAATTTCAAACGAGATTTACCCGTATGAAGATTCGTTGTCTCACTGCTATGCTTCTCGTCTTTGTTCTATCCTGCAATGAGGGGGGATATACCAGCGACTTCCTTAAGTATCGGATTGACAGTGTAACCTTTCAAGTATCAGAGAGCGCTCAAATTATTAGAGACGGTAGGAATTTCATCATTGACTTAGTGACAACGCGCACAAATTCACACTCCGTTGTATTCTATTTCCCCAATTCAAAACGTCTCTACACATGTCAACTGGGAAACGGCAGGTTGGTCACGTCGACAAAAATCGGTAGTGGCCCTAATCAAGATTGTTATTCATTTGATCTTCGAAGCGATAGCACACTATGGTTCAGCACTCCAAATGAACTGATACGAACAACGATGAAGACTGGAGTGAATGGCACTTGCATATACGTATTTCAACCAAGTTTGGATTCAGCCTTCACCATCTTTTCTTATCTCGACAATGCACGTCTTGAAATAGGCGATGATTCTACGTTCCTGCAAGTAATGAATTCAAGGTCAATAACAGACCCTGAGTTAAGCTTGGCTGAACAGTACTCAGCACCTTGTGTTGGCCGATTTCAAATTGTAAGTGATACCGTTCGCTGCATTGACACAGTCGCATTTTTCCCGAGCTCCTATCGTCGAAAATTTCATTACTCCCGTTTCCCATCAACTACCATTTCAGGGGACAACGTCTATTACGTCTTCACTGACGGTGACAGCGTTTCTGCATTTGACACTCGGACAAAATCACGACGCAATGTTGTCAGTCTACATAGCATTGCAAGCGACTACAAACCCATTCTGATGAATAAGGACAGCGTTTTCAGCATACCCTACATCATCAAAAATGCAATCATAAGCCCAGGCGTTCGCCTATTTCAGTACGACCCGTATAGAAATGTCTTCTACCTCGGACTGAAAAAGGCCGAATCCTATCTCAGCGCAGATGGTAGTCGGATAAATGATCTGCTCGACTTCCCTTTCCGTATCCTTGTCCTCGACTCACAATTCAAGCTAATCAAAGCCATTGACATCCCCAAAGGGCGATTTCAGGCGTTGTACCACGCATTTGTAGCCGAGAAGGGACTGTACCTAATGTTGAAAAACAAGAACGCGATTACCTATGAAGTATATGATTTTTTGGGTAGTGGTAATTACTGAGTTACTATCCTGCACCGGACGAAAGGGAGCAAGCGATATTTTCTCAGATTATCTACAGCTCGTTCATCATACTGAAATTCCAAAGGGGACCCACACTTATGTGGTCGTGCCTGAAAATATAGGATGTGTTGGTTGTAGCACCCACACGATAGACTACTTAACTACCCATCGTTTGAACCGGGTAACCGTGATATGCGGCCCCAGCAACGCAGAGTATTTCCAGGGAGGCTTTTATCCAGTCCTTGTTGACTCGCTGTCGGAAATTGAACACCTTAACCTTCAAACACAAAATGTGGCCATTTTGGCCACGAAGGATGGTGAACTGAAAGAAATTATTTCGCTTCAAGCCAATGATTTGGATAGCACACTCGCTGCCTATTTCGGGAAGCCATAGAATCCTTGGCCTAAGCGAAAAGGCCTTCTTCCATCATGCTCAGATACTGCTGGCCGGCCACGATGATATGGTCCAGCAGGCGAATGTCCATCAGGGCTGCCGACTCAAAAAGCTTCCGCGTCAGGCGGCGGTCTGCCTCGCTGGGGTTCAGGTTACCCGAAGGGTGATTGTGCGCAACAATCAACTGATTGGCGCCATAGAGCAGGGCTGATTTCAGAATAACGCGGATGTCGGCAACGGTGCCGGCCAGCCCTCCTTCCGAAATGATTTCCGTGCGCAGGACACAGTTTGCCTGATTGAGAAAAAGCACACAGAAGGCCTCCGTATTGCGGTCAGCCAATAACGGAATCAGGATGCCTGCCGCGTCCTTCATGCTTTTGATTGAGGGGCGGCTCAGGCCGTCTGCACGCTGCCGGCGGCGGCCCAGTTCGAGAGCCGCAGCTATCGCAATGGCGCGCGCTTCACCCAGTCCTTCTCCCGGAAGCTGGAGCTCCTGAATCGAAAAGCGCCCCAACTGCTGCAAGTCGTTACCGGCCTTCTTGAGTAGGCGCTGTGCGAGGTCCAGTGCTGAAAATTTGGGTGTGCCGCTGCGGATAAGGATGGCAAGCAGCTCGGCATCTGAGAGGGCGCCGGGGCCTTTCAGATGCATCTTTTCGCGGGGCCGGTCGTCGGCTGCCCAATCCTTGATGCTGCCCGCACTTTGCCTGCTTTGCTCCGCCATAATGCGCCTGTTTTTGCTTTCCTAATAATAATGCGGATTGAGGAGAAGCCGGTGAGAGGTAAAGGGCAAAGGGCCGGCAAGAGCTTTCATTCCTCAAAATTTTTCACTTGGCTGATATAACAGATTGTGGCCCGATGCCGCTGCTGCCAATTGCTACTTTTGATCCTTCATGAAAAAATCGGTTCGTGTTCTCTGGCTTGTCTTTCTGAGTGGTCTGGGCCTGTTCCTGATCACCACCACGGGCTTCTGGTTTGGCTGGTGGGGCGACATGCCTTCCATGTCTGAGATTGAAAATCCAAGCAGCGCCATCTCCTCCGAAATTCTTGCGAATGACGGCAGCATCATGGGCCGGTATTATGTGCAGGACCGCTCCACGAGTAAGTACTCGGAGATCAGCCCCAACGTCTTCAATGCACTGATTGCTACAGAAGATGCCCGCTTCAATGACCACAGTGGCATTGATGGAATCGCGGTGCTGCGCGCCATTCTGTTTTTAGGGCGCGAAGGCGGCGGCTCCACCATCACACAACAGCTTGCTTTCAATCTTTTTAATGGTGAAAGAGCACAAAACAAACTGCTGCGCGCCACGCAAAAGCTGAAAGAATGGGTGCTGGCGGTGAAGCTGGAACGCAACCTGACTAAGAATGAAATCATCACACTTTACCTGAACACCGTTCCGTTCCCGGACAATGTGTACGGCATTAAAAATGCCTCGCTCACCTTCTTTAATAAGACGCCGGATAAGCTGAGTGTGGACGAAGCGGCCGTGCTGATCGGCACGCTGAAAGGCAATACCATTTACAACCCTCGACTGCATCCCGAGCGTTCGCTGGC
The DNA here is from genome assembly GCA_035914595.1 of Chitinophagaceae bacterium. Taxonomy (GTDB): domain Bacteria; phylum Bacteroidota; class Bacteroidia; order Chitinophagales; family Chitinophagaceae; genus UBA1952. Next base: position 3,249 of record JAMIQN010000005.1, read on the forward strand.
GCGGCGCAACACCGTTATTGACCAGATGGTGAAGTATGATAAGCTGAGCGCCGCCGATGCCGCGAAATACAAGGCCAAGCCTATTGTACTAGACTACCACAAGCTCGATTATCACGAAGGGATGGCACCTTACTTCCGGCAGGTGTTGGAGCAGCAGATGAAGAAAATTCTGAAAGACCTGCACAAGCCGGGCAGCAATGACCCTTACAATCTCTACCGCGACGGGCTGAAAATCTACACGACCATAGACCCGCTCATGCAGCAATACGCCGAGCAGGCCGTGGAGCAACAGATGGCCGACTTGCAAAAGCAGTTCATGGGCCAGCGTAACTATGGCAACTACGCCGTTTGGAAAGATCACATGGACGTGGTGAAGGCGGCCATGAAGCAGAGCGACCGGTACAAGATGATGAAAGAGCAGAATGATGACCTGACTGATGAAGAGGCGCTCAAAGAATTCTCAAAGCCGGTGAAGATGCGCGTCTTTGCCTGGAACCGAAAGCATTATGTGGACACGGTGATGTCGCCGCTGGATTCCATCATGTACATCCGCTCTTTCCTGCAGGCGGGCTTTATGGCGATGGACCCCATGACCGGGGAAATCAAAGCCTGGGTGGGCGGCATAGACCACGACTACTTCCAGTTTGACCACGTCAATGAAAGCACGAAAAGGCAGGTAGGCTCCACCATCAAACCGATTCTTTACTGCCTGGCTGTGGACAATGGCATTTCACCGTGTGGCATGTTGAGCACCGCCCCTCAAGTGTTTGGGAATAGTAAACCTTACAATGCCGGAGGTGCCAAGTTTGGCAATGTGACGATGAAGAAAGCTCTGGCACTTTCCATCAACAACGCGGCGCTCTATCTGCTGAAACAGGTCGGCATTCCCTCCTTCGTGGATTTTGCACACAAATGCGGCATCAATAGCGAGATCCCACCCTACCCTTCAGCCGCGCTGGGCGTGTCCAGTGTGTCGTTGTTTGAGATGCTGCATGCCTACACAATGTTCCCGGGTGGCGGCATGAGCACCGAGCCTTATTTCATTTCAAGAATTGAAGACAAGAATGGAATCGTGATCAAAAGCTTTGCGCCGAAGCAAAAAGAAATCATCAGTGCAAACACTGCCTTCAAGATGGTGAAGCTGATGCGTGGTGTGGTGGATTATGGTACCGGCCATCGCCTGCGTGCCCGCTACGGCATTCAGGCCGACATTGCCGGCAAGACCGGTACGACCAACAATCAGGCGGATGCCTGGTTCATTGGTTACTCCCCTCAAATCCTGGCCGGGGCCTGGGTGGGCGCCAATGATATGTTCCTGCATTTTGAGAGTGAATACCTCGGTCAGGGCGCTGCCGCCGCACTGCCTATCTGGGCACTTTTCTATAAAAAAATTGCAGCCGACCGCAACCTCGATATCCGCACCGATGCACACTTTGAGCCGCCGAAAAACTTTGATGACTGCGACGTCACCGACCCCAACAGCCTGATGCGTGCCGACCTCAACGATGGCACGGCCAGCCCTGCGGATGAAGACGAAAACAATGTCAATAACGATGCTACGACAAGCCCCTCCGACTGGGGCGATCAGAGCGGGACATCCACGCCTGACAAAGAACATGGAGGCGATCAGGCACCACCGCAAGACGAGCATTAAGGCCTTTTCATCGCGACTGCGTTGCCGATTCAAAAAACGAATTCTTGAAGGTTAAGATTATCAACGACCCGGTGTATGGCTTCCTGCGCTTCCCCGAGCCGGAAGTAATGGCCATCATTGCGCATCCCTGGTTTCAGCGGCTGCGCCATATCAAGCAAATGGGGATGGCCCAGCTTGTATATCCCGGCGCTGTGCACACGCGGTTGCACCATTCCCTCGGCGCCTGCCATCTGATGCACGAAGCACTGACGGTACTGCGCTCTAAAGGCATTCCATTTTCAGACCAGGAAATTGTAGGAGCTCGCCTGGCGATGCTGCTGCACGATGTTGGCCACGGCCCTTTTTCCCATGCCCTCGAAAATTCGTTGGTGAAAGGCATCGGCCACGAGCAGATCAGCCGGCTGATCATGCAGCGCATCAATGCCCAGACCGATGGAATGCTGGATACGGCCATTCAGATTTTTGACTCCAGCTATCCCAAGCGCTACCTCCATCAGTTGGTTGCCAGCCAGCTCGACATGGACCGGATGGACTACCTCAACCGCGATTCATTTTTCACCGGCGTGAGTGAGGGCGTCATCGGCTATGACCGGATTTTGCAAATGCTTACCGTGCAGGACGGAGAGCTGATGGTGGAACAAAAGGCCGTGCACAGCGTAGAGAAATTCATCATTGCACGGCGGCTGATGTATTGGCAGGTATATCTGCACAAGACGGTGCTGGGTGCGGAAATGCTGATCGTAAACATCCTGAAACGGGCCCGCGAACTGGCCACGGCGGGAGCTTCCCTGTTTGCATCACCGGCGCTGCATCACTTCCTCTACAACGAGATTGATCTGACTACTTTTTCAACGGAAGAAAGCCATTTGGAAGCCTTTTGCAGCCTCGATGATTCAGACATCAGCTCTGCCATCAAGGTGTGGGTGCGGCATGAAGACAAGGTACTGAGCCGGCTTTGCCGGATGCTCACCGAGCGCCGACTCTACAAAGTGCAACTCAGCTCCGAACCTTTAGATGAAGCCTTAGTCGAAGCCCGCGAAAAAGCCCAACGCCTGACCGGTTTGGAGGAAGATCTGATCCGATATTTTGCCTTTACCGGCAGCACCAGCAACAGCACATACAATACCGGCGATGAACGAATCCGGATTGCCATGAAAGATGGAACGGTGCGCGATATATCGCAGGTGGACGACCCGCTGGTGTCTCAGGCGCTTGCCCGACCCGTTCTGAAAAATTACATTTGCTTCATTAACGAATGAGGGTCTTGCTGCGTTCTGTGTATATCCTCACACACCTGGAAGACTGACCGCCCAAATTCGCTCCATGCACTTTACCGCCCAGCAGATTGCAGCCTTTCTCAACGGCACCATTGAAGGCAATCCTGACACTCGTGTCCAGATGGTTGCCAAGATTGAAGAAGCCGGCGAAGGCCAGCTTTCATTTGTCGCCAACCCCAAGTATGAGGACTACCTCTACTCCACCCGCGCTAGTATTATCATCGTCAACGAAGACCTCTCCGTACATGGGCCTGTCGCTCCGACCCTGATCCGCGTAAAGAATGCCTACGATGCCTTTGCCTCGCTGCTGCAGCTCTACAACGAAATGAAGAGCCGCAACCAGAAAAAAGGCGTTGAGCAGCCTGCCCATGTGGCTGAAACAGCACAGATTGGCAAAGACGTCTATATCGGTGCCTTCAGCTATATC
>JAMIQN010000006.1:0-10831 GCA_035914595.1 Chitinophagaceae bacterium
CCTTCCATCATTCCATCCACAGGGGCCTTCTCCCACAATACCGGCCGCTCCGTCCCACGAAAAGATTCGGTGAAAGCACTCAACTTCTTGTAAGACAGGTTGCGCAGCATCTTATTCCGCTGATGCCGCAGTTCCATCGGCACTGCATCGGGCAGGGCTGCCGCTACGGTATTAGCGCGCTCTGAGTAGGTGAAAACGTGGAAATACGCCACCGGCAGCTCGCGCAAAAATTCGTAGGTCTCCAGGAAGTCTGCCTCACTTTCGCCGGGGAAGCCGACAATTACGTCCACGCCAATCGCGGCATGTGGCATCGCCTTCAGAATCTGGTGAACGCGCTCCGCATACAACTCCCGCCGATAGCGCCGCCGCATCAGCCCGAGGATCCGATTGCTGCCGCTCTGCAGCGGAATATGAAAATGCGGCATCACCCTTTCAGACTGCGCCACAAACGCAATGATTTCAGGGCTGAGCAGGTTTGGCTCAATAGAGGAAATCCGATAGCGGGAGATGCCCTGTACCCGGTCCAGCGCCTGCAGAAGCTGCAGAAAATTCTCTCCTTCTGTCCCAAAGTCGCCCAGGTTGATGCCGGTGAGCACAATCTCCTTCACGCCTTGCCTGGCAAGGTCTTCAGCCTCCACCAATACGTGTTCGATACGGTCGCTCCGGCTCTTGCCACGTGCCAGCGGAATGGTGCAAAACGAGCAGTTGTAGTTGCAGCCATCCTGCACTTTCAGAAAGCTGCGTGTGCGGTCGGCAAGGCTATAAGAGCTATGAAAGCGAGTGACATCGGCAATTTCGCAGGCATGCACTTCAGCACCTCCCTGGCTTTTGCTGAGGTTTCTGAGATGATGGGCCAGTTCAAATTTTTCGGCGGCCCCCAGCACGAGGTCCACGCCCTCAATGGCTGCAATTTCTGCCGGCTTTAACTGAGCATAGCACCCAATGATCACGACAGAAGCTGCCGGTGCCTGCCGTTGAATTTTGCGTACGAGGTACCTGCATTCTTTATCTGCATTATCCGTCACGGAGCAGGTATTGATTACATATACATCCGCCGCCTCTTCAAAAGCCACACGCGAAAAGCCTTCCCGCTCCACCATGCGCGAGAGTGTAGAGGTCTCCGCATAGTTCAGCTTGCAGCCTAAGGTGTGAAACGCTACTCTGGTCGCCGACATAAGGGTGCGAAATTACGGGAGGCTGCAGGCGCGCCACGTTCAAAGGCCTGTTGCTGATTCAACAAACACACAGGCTTTCCGGAAGAAAACATCACTTAAGGAAAGGGCATTCAATAATTTAGCCGGCGCCTGACCGGCCATTCGGGAAATTCCGTAATAATTCTCGCCTTATTCGAAAAAGCCCCTTACTTTTGCGCTCCCAATTAAAAAATCATTTCCTGAAAAGGACTCAGAATGCCTACTATTCAGCAACTGGTTCGTAAAGGCCGCACCGCCCTCGAGATTAAGAGTAAGAGCCGCGCCCTGGACGCATGCCCGCAGCGCCGCGGCGTTTGCACTCGTGTGTACACGACCACCCCGAAGAAACCAAACTCTGCCCTGCGTAAGGTGGCAAAGGTTCGCTTGACGAACAAAGTGGAAGTCATTGCCTACATCCCGGGTGAAGGCCACAACCTGCAGGAGCACTCCATCGTACTCATCCGTGGCGGTCGTGTGAAAGACCTGCCGGGTGTACGTTACCACATCGTGCGCGGCGCGCTGGACACTGCCGGCGTAAAAGACCGCAAGCAAAGCCGCTCCAAGTACGGTACCAAGCGCGAGAAGGTTAAGAAGTAAACAAATCCAAAAGGGGCCTCACACCCAATAATCAAGAATTAAAAAATTCCGGTTCGCCCGGTTTTCACTATTAAAGATGAGAAAAGCACAAGCTAAAAAGCTCCCCTTGGCGCCCGATCCGCGCTTCAAGGACAAGATGGTCACCCGCTTCGTCAACTGCCTGATGATTGGTGGTAACAAGAGCGTGGTTCTTACAGCGTTCTACAACGCTATTGACAAAGTAACCCAGATGAGCGGCGGTGAAGACGGTTATGAAGTCTGGAAGCGCGCCCTGGCCAACGTGACCCCCTCCGTAGAAGTACGCAGCCGCCGTATCGGTGGTGCCACCTTCCAAATCCCTACCGAAGTTCGCCCCGACCGCAAGATCAGCCTTTCCATGAAGTGGCTCATCCGCTACGCCCGCGAGCGCAACGGTAAAACCATCGCCGACAAGCTTGCCAACGAAATCGTGGCAGCAGCAAAGGGTGAAGGTTCCGCAGTGAAGAAAAAGGAAGACACACACCGCATGGCCGAAGCCAACAAGGCATTCGCTCACTTCCGCGTCTAATCTTCCTATCGAAATATCCTCTGACAGGCCGTCCATCATGGATGGCCTGTTTTGTTTTTGGGGAGGAAGGATTAAATGATGTATCCAAAAGCTCGCCCTATCAATTCATTTAAACCTTGGTACGGGCCGGCCCACCTTCGGATTCGCTTCATTTAACTGGTTATCTCGCGGGCATTCCTCCCCCCAATTCTTTTTGCACAGCAATCGAGCAGGACTCCTTAGTAAAGTTCGCCACGCCTGCACAGTCTCGTTATCCGTGACTAAATGGATTAGGTAAAGGCAAAAAAATTGCCCTGTCGGATGGACAGGGCAATCAAACAATTGTCAATCGTAGCAGGCGCGGCTACTATTTCACTTCCTCATACTCTGCATCGGCTACGCCGCCATCACCTGAGGGGTGCGTTTGCTCTCCATTACCGGCCGATTGGTCTGCACCAGGTGCACCATCGGCGTTGTACATATGCTGGCTGGCGGCCTGCCAGGCGGCGTTGAGCTTTTCCATAGCGCTGTCTATACCGCTCATGTTTTCACTCTTATGCGCTTCGCGAAGCTCGGTGAGTGCGGATTCAATAGCGCCCTTTTCAGCAGCCGGAATCTTGTCGCCATAATCCTTCAATTGCTTTTCAGAATTGAAGATGAGGCTGTCGGCCATATTCAGCTTTTCCACACGCTCGCGCACCTGCTTATCAGCTTCTTCATTGGCCTTGGCTTCGTTCTTCATGCGCTCGATTTCCTCCTTGGAAAGGCCGGAACCGGCTTCGATACGGATGTTCTGCTGTTTGCCGGTACCCTTGTCCTTAGCGGTTACGTTGAGGATGCCGTTGGCGTCAATATCGAAAGTGACTTCGATTTGAGGCACCCCACGCGGTGCCGGCGGAATGCCGTCCAGGTTGAAGCGGCCCAGGCTCTTGTTGTCTTTGGCCATTGGGCGCTCGCCCTGCAGCACTACCAGGTCCACGCTGGGCTGGTTGTCGGCAGCCGTTGAAAAGACTTCGGATTTCTTGGTAGGGATGGTGGTATTCGCGTCAATGAGCTTGGTCATCACGCCGCCCATCGTTTCGATGCCGAGGGAAAGCGGGGTAACGTCCAGCAGCAGCACGTCCTTCACATCGCCCGTCAGCACGCCACCCTGAATGGCTGCGCCCACGGCCACCACTTCATCGGGGTTCACGCCCTTGTTGGGCTTCTTGCCGAAGAACTTTTCAACGATTTCCTGAATCTTGGGAATCCGGGTAGAGCCACCCACCAGGATGACTTCGTCAATGTCGGAAGTGCTCATGCCTGCGTCTTTCAAGGCCTTGCGGCAAGGTTCCAGCGTGCGCTCAACAAGGCTGTCGGAAAGTTGTTCAAACTTGGCGCGGCTCAGCTTGCGGACGAGGTGCTTGGGCACGCCATCCACTGCTGTGATATAAGGCAGGTTGATTTCGGTTTCCTGCGAAGAAGACAGCTCAATCTTGGCCTTTTCAGCAGCCTCTTTCAAGCGCTGCCATGCCATCGGGTCTTTGTGCAGGTCAATGGCTTCGTCTTTCTTGAACTCATCGGCCAGCCAGTCCATAATCACCTTGTCGAAGTCATCACCGCCGAGGTGCGTGTCGCCATTGGTTGATTTCACTTCAAAGACGCCATCGCCGAGCTCCAGAATAGAAATATCGAAGGTGCCACCACCGAGGTCGAAAACGGCGATTTTGGAGTCTGCATGTTGTTTATCAAGGCCGTAGGCCAGAGCGGCTGCTGTCGGTTCATTGATGATGCGGCGCACGTTGAGGCCGGCAATTTCACCGGCTTCCTTGGTGGCCTGGCGTTGGGCATCATTGAAGTAAGCGGGCACGGTAATGACGGCTTCTTTTACTTCCTGGCCCAGGAAATCTTCCGCCGTTTTCTTCATTTTTTGAAGAATCATCGCCGATACTTCCTGCGGTGTGTAGGGGCGGCCGTCAATGTCCACACGGACGGTGTTGTTGTCGCCCTTCACAATCTTGTAGCTGGCATGTTTAATTTCTTCACCTACCTCGTCAAAACGCCGGCCCATGTAGCGCTTGATAGACATGATGGTGTTGATGGGGTTGGTGATGGCCTGGCGCTTGGCGGGGTCGCCCACTTTGCGTTCGCCATTTTTCAAAAAAGCAACAATGGAAGGGGTTGTGCGACGGCCTTCATCGTTTGCAATCACAACGGGTTCGTTGCCTTCCATTACGGACACGCAGGAGTTGGTAGTGCCCAGGTCTATGCCAATAATCTTTGCCATGTATGCGGGATATTGATAAGGATGAATGTGATACTGAATGGTTGCCGGGCAGGAAGCCTGGCATTTGGCGCCTTCAGGTCAAGAAAGGTGCCACGGGAAAGGCGCTGGAAATATTGTCACTCGCTGCTGTCAGATTGAAAGAAAACGCCCCACTTGCACGACAAGCAGGGCGTAGTTGCAGGCCTTCGTCTGAAAGCTTGTCAATGGTCGGAGCGGCCTTTGAAGTTCAGGGAGCGGGTGGAGGAATTGTTCATCAACGAGTCTATCGTCACATCGTTGAAAGGAGCCCAGTAGTAGCGAACGGCCCTGCTGGCAAACAATCCGTAGATATCGCTGCCTTTAAAGTTGGTGTAAAGCGGACGAATCTGATCGGCCGTCAGCCCGCCACTCGCTGCGTTGATACGGTTGAAGAGTGCATACTCGGAACTGCCCGTCCACACAAAGACTTCGGCCGTGTCAATGTAACGCTCCACGCCGGGTGCGGCATCGGGAATGGAGGAATGAAGGGCGGAATAGAGCGTGCGCTGGGGTACTGTAAGCACGACACTTGCCTTTCCGGGCGTGGCATCGGTTGTTGCAAAATTCCAGTCAAGGGTACGGTCAGTCTGCACGCCGGTAGCCACCACCTTATCCACGTAATGAAAGCGGATATAGCCTTCAAAGCGTTGTGCATCAGTGGGCACTGCGACTGTTATGGAGAAATTATTCCGGTCAGAAACGGCGGGGAAGGACAACTGATAGCCGAACATGAATTCATCCACCCGGAAGTTGTTTGGAATGACGTGCGTCTCTGCGGAGTCCACCTGGCCGGTGCTATGATTGATGATGACCAGCCGGTACGTGTATGCAGGATTCAGGCTCCGCTTCGACTTATAAGCGTAGCTGGGCGTGTTGAAAAAAACACCCGAATCCTTCGGATATCCTTCCTGATTCAGGTCCACACGCGGTAATAATTCATCGGCGATAATGACACCATTGTTTAGCTCGCGCAAATGCACTTCGAGGGCGCTATAGAAGTTGGAATCAGCGACCTGCGCCATGTCCAGTGCACTTTTATTCTCATCCAAAAAAGCCTTCTGAATTCGAAAATACTGAGCCGTGTCCCCCACATTGAGCAGCCCATAGGCAATGGTGACCGGCTTGTAGGGCGCAGCGACTTCAAAATCTTCAGAGCAGGAAGCAAGCAACCCAAAAACAGGCAGCAACAGGATGAGGCCGAGACAAGAGGAAAGGCGCATCAGTAAAGGGTATGAGCGGGGAGGCGCAAAGATAGGGGAATGGATAAGGCTTGCATTTGCCGGAACCCCGGTATCCCAACAGCAGCCTATGAGGCATCTAATTTTGAATTGAAAAACTATTGGAATAAACTCCATTGCCTTTTTCACGCTCCATGATCTTCCGCTGCTTGATCTGCACAATGATGATGCTTATGTCATGCATCTGCCCGGCAGACGAAGCTGCAGCGCAGGCACTTCCCTGCCAGTCGTTTAAGATGCTGGACGAACACAGCGGTCTTAGCGACCATCATGTGCAGTGCATTTGTCAGGATTCCAATAGGTTCATGTGGATTGGTACTGCCTCGGGGCTCAATCGAGTTGACGGCTCATCCATCACCGTCTTCCAATCCGACCCCAACAATGCGCAGACACTCAGTGACAATGACATCCACGCAATGGTTTGCGACAGAAATGGTGTGCTTTGGGTAGGTACCGCTTCAGGCCTGAATCGCTTAGATCCGATGCTGGGCGTCGCAACGCATATCGCACTGATAAAGGGTCCCAACCAACCTGAAATCCGTTCTCTGGCACTTTCTCCTGCTGGTCTGATTACTGTAGGCACCAACCTCGGTCTCTTTTGCTATGACCCTTCCTCCCGCCATTCCTATCCAATTCCTTTGCCCATTATCGGTGACAAACGGGCGATCCGAAACGATATTACGCAGATCATCTATGACGCTTCCGGGCGGCTGTGGATTGCCACCTACCACGGCCTGGAGTGGTACGATGCAGAGAATGGTTCTTGTGGTATCGCCCTGGGACGTAGTGGGTCGCCGGTGTACAACGATCTGATCACTAGCTTGATCATTAGTCATTCGGGGAAGCTGTGGATGGGCACCTGGGCCGATGGGGTTTTGGAATATGACCCATCCACCCGAGAGCTGACACGCCTTCATCTTCCGCAGCCGTGGACCAATGTGCTTTCGATTGCAGAGGTCTGCTCTCCTCCGGCTGACTACTCCATCTGGATCAATGGAAACGCCCTCAGTTTTGACGAGCAAACGCGAAGTTTCAACGAACAAAAAGACGTGCCCTTTCTGGAACCGGACAATAGTGCTACCACACTTTGTGTGACACGTGACCATTGGGTATGGGCCGGCACCGGTAAAGCACTCTACTATTCGGGGCCCTCTCAGAATTGTATCCACATCCTGAAGTCAGTCAGGCCCACTACCAGTCAGGGAAATGCAATCCTCCCCTGGAAGCACCAATTTCTTGTGAGTGGCTCCAACCGGTATTTTCTAAGAGCGTTTGATGAAAATCTGCATCAAACGGACAATTTCTATAGTGCTGCACTTCCCAAAGAAATCTCGTGTATATCACTTCAGGCTGCCGGGGCAGATCGCGTTCTATGCGGCACGACGCAGGGGGTCGCTGTGCTGAATCTCGCCCGTCATCAATTCCATATCCATCAGATTTCGGATAAACTACACCCATCGGCCACGCTCAATTTCATCACTTCGATGCAGCGTGACAGCAGCAAGGGGTGGTGGCTTTTTCCCTGGCGAAATGGTATTTGGCACGCTGACTCGTCGCTGGCTCATATTCGGTTGTTTCAAATGGCTATGGGTGCCGCTGCGGGGCCTTCCCAACCAATGGTAATCGCTGATGCCTGCGAAGACACGAATGGGAATCTGTGGTTTGCGGATCTGGATGAAGGAATAATCTTCTATGACCGCAGACGCAAACAATTTTCAAAACCCTTTTCAAAAGCTATTAATGGCCACGGCACCATTCAGCAGATACTCTGTCGTGGCAATGAGTGTTTCAGCTTTTCCGGAACTGCCCTGCTTCGCTGGGATGTAAATCACCGGCGACTTCACAAAATTGAGCTTTCACCTGTGGTGGAAAAACAGATTAGCTCCATGGCCTTCGATGCGCAGGGCAGGCTATGGATTGCTACCCATCAGGGCTTATTTGCCTACACCATTCCCGACAGCAGCCTGACACGGTTTACTACGGCAGATGGATTGCCCGCAGATGAACTGGACGGCACTCTTTGTGCACATCCGGACGGGTATATGGTATTTGCCTCTTCGTACCTGCTGTTTACGTTCCGTCCGCAACAAATGTTTGCGTCTGTGCACAGGCAGCCCTCTGTCCGTCTGGTGGCCATGTTTGTCAATGGAGTTGCACATTCCGTTCACGCAGATCAGCCACTCTCATTTGATCACAATGCGCACGACTTCACATTTAGATGGGCCGTGACGGACTATAATAACCCCTTGGACAATCGGTACTTCTATAGACTGGATGGTATTGACTCGGCATGGCGCCAGGCAGGGAAGAGCGGAACGGTAGATTTCCGCAACCTCGCTCCCGGCACTTATGTGCTTTGGCTTAGCGGCGCGAACGCAAATAATGTTGCCGCATCCAAGCCGTTGGAAATTCGATTTCGGATCCGTCCTCCGATTTGGGCTACGAAATGGTTTGGCGCATTGATATTCGTGCTTGTCGCAGCTATCTTCTATGGGTTGTATCGCTTGCGGCTGCGCCAATTTGTGAAGATTGAGCAATTGAGGAGTAAAATTTCGCGCGACCTCCATGATGATATTGGCTCAACCCTTAGTTCCATTTCAATTATGAGTGAAATGGGCTTAAACCGGTCTCATGATAGCTCCGAAGGCACACAGGAAATTCTGAACGACATCAATGAGCAATCACGAAATCTGATGGATAAGATGGATGATATCGTGTGGAGCATCAACCCTAAGAATGACGAGCTTATCAGTCTCTTTTCGCGGTTGCAGGCCGTCTCATCCCGCTTGTTCGAAGCAAAAGGGGTTCAATATCGTTTTGAAGTGGATGAGCATCTTCATCAGCTACGACTGCCAATGGAATTCCGCCAGCACATTTTTCTGATTGTAAAAGAAGCGGTAAACAACATGGCCAAGCATGCAGGCTGCACTACGGCGTCCATAATCGCTACATACCACGCGCCCCGGCTTCAAATTGACCTCAGAGATAACGGGCGCGGGTTTGATGAACGGGATACACTCCGAGGGAACGGCATTGAAAGCATGAGAAAAAGAGCGGAAGCAATGAAAGCAAGATTTACAATTGATAGTGTGCCGGGGCAGGGCACCCATATCTGCCTGATCGTAAAAATCACATGAATATCTGATGAGCGAACAGAGGGCGTTCGATCAACTTTGCTACACATGATTAAAATCGCCATCGTCGAGGATAATCACGCACTACGCAATTCGCTCAGCAATCTTTTCAACGAGACGGAAGGAATGCAATGTGTAGCTGCCCTGGCTAACCTGTTGAACGTAGTGAGTGAATTTCGCAAAGCCCGCCCTGACGTAGTGCTTATGGATATCGGGCTTCCCAACATCTCGGGAATTGAAGGCGTGCGCACAATCAGGCAAAATTTCGACAACATTGAAGTGCTCATGTTCACCGTTTTCGATGACGATGAAAAATTGTTCGAAGCAATAAAAGCCGGAGCCTCAGGCTATCTTCTCAAAAAATCTTCTGCTGCGGAAATCGTAGATGCCGTTGCATCTCTGGCAAATGGAGGGGCGCCAATGAGCGCGAGCATTGCACGAAAAGTGATTCAGTCATTTCAGCACACACAGCACACCGCCAAAGACAGTTACCAACTGACCGTACGGGAGAATGAAATTCTTCAATCGTTGGTAGATGGCTCGAGCTACAAAAAGCTTGCTGAGAAATATTTTATCAGCATCAGCACAGTACGAACGCACATTCGCCACATCTACGAGAAGCTGCACGTCAACTCGCGTGCGGAGGCTATGGCCAAGCTGATGAAGAATAGATGACCCGCCACTGCGATCCGTTCGGGGCTTCGTTATTCTATTTGATTCCAAAAGGGTAAGTGCTAAAGGGTGATTGCACCCGGATGCGACAGGGCGCAAACGGCAAAAATCATCCGTTTATGCGATTGTGGCGGACGTCCCACAACGTCAATTTTGGCTTGTCAGCTATCGGGAATACAGCACAAAGCCGGTACGGTATGGATCGCACGTCAGCCCTTATAACCCTTCTGAGTATTAGCCTTATTTGTGGCAATTGCCCTTTGGCACATGGCCAATTATTGCACCGCCTGAAAGAAACCGTGCAAGACGATGCCGAAGATCGAGCGAATGACCGCGCGGCCGACGCCACAGACAAAGCCATTGATAAAGCGGAAGATGCATTAGATGGTGACACACACAACAACAATGCAGATAAAAGCAGTGACGAGTCCTCAGGAAACAGCACCTCATCCTCCCGCACCCACAGCAGCAACAGTGCATCAGCCTCGTCCCTACCCGCGATTCACAACTATAGCAACTATGATTTTGTGCCCGGCAACTCCATCCTGTTTGTTGATGACTTTTCAGACGACCAGGTAGGTGAATTTCCCGCCCATTGGATCTTAGGCTACGGGCAGGGTCAGGTAGAAGATTTTGACGGTAAAAAGGTATTTGCCCTGGTATCCGGAGAAGGGGGTGATCGTGCCGTGGTGATAGAGCCTCGTATGTCCAAAAAATCCGGATATATGCCGGATGCTTTCACGGTTGAATTTGATATGTATTCGCCGTATTCAGACGGAGAGGACATCAGGGATCCCTGGGTGGGTCTCAATTTCTACGGTGATGATGAACCCATCCATGATTATGACGATCTGGACCTGAGCCCGCAGTCGCTAGGTTTTTATAGCGGAAGTATTAAGAGCAGTAACAGCCCCTATGACCTGCCTGATGACATTGGGAATGAAAACTTCGTGAACAAATGGCACCATATAGCCATTGCCTACCGCAATAAGCAAATGAAAATCTACCTGGACCAACACAGGATCTACGTTGTTCCGCAGGTAGCAACTACACCTATCAACAAATTTGGAATCAGAGTTAGCGGGAAGGCACGTATAACGAATATCAGGCTGGCAGCGGGGGGAGGCATGAATATGATCGGCAAAAAATTTACCGACGCAAAAATTGTAACACATGGTATCACTTTC
>JAMIQN010000007.1:0-5185 GCA_035914595.1 Chitinophagaceae bacterium
CGTCGCTGAATGCCTTCGCACAGGCACCGTCTTCACTGCAATACCCTACGCCCAATGCTTTTATAGCGAATGGGAATTCGGTATATCTGGCACCAACGGTATCCGGCTCTGTGGTGAGTTACGCTATTACTCCCACCCTTCCCGCAGGCCTGAGCCTGAATACGGCTACCGGTGTCATTTCGGGCGTGCCGACGACCTCAAGCGCAGCCACCACCTACACCGTGACGGCAACCAATGCGAGTGGCTCAACCTCCACCACAATAAGCATTGCAACAACCACGAATGTGTTCAACAATAACTACGGCTCCCTTTCATTCCAGAATGCCAACCGCACTTTTAAAGTAGGTACGACCGGCCATAGCGTAGGTGATATCGCGCTCTATAGCGGAGTCACTACGATCAATGGCCAGTCTATTGACTGCATCGTGAAAACAGTGGCAGTCAGCAATGTGAGCAGTTGGAATGCCTACGACCAGCAGAGCACGACTGACAATCGTACTTATAGCAACAATAGCGATAGCTACTTCTCTCCGCAGTTGGACTTTAGCAGTGCCGGCTATGTGACCTTCAACTTCACCTTCATTATGGGCGGCACTTACAGCAGCACGACCCACAGCGGCACCAGCGTAATTCTGCAAAACGTAAAGCTCAATACTTATGATATTGATGGTAACGGCAGCCAAGGCTCAAATCAATACAATGAATTTGACGGGTTTTCTACCAGCGAACTTGGCCCCAATACAACCATCAGCACCCCGACCTATAATACTAGCACCGGCCTCACGAAATACCGCTCCGGCACCCGCAACAACAGCAGCAACCTGACTGACCCTGACACGCGTGTTCGCCTGACTTTTAATAACATGGGCACGTTCACTATTAAGGTGGGTGCCGATGCCGGCGGTCTTGCCTATTTCGTCCTCGACTTCAGCTCCGGCCCGACATTTTCGAGTGCGGTAGTGAGCACACCACCGGCGATAGACCTGAACACAGGAACCCCCGGCCTGGACAATGGGGCGGTAGGCTGCTCCAGTGCACTGAGCTTTACGGGGGCCAGCCAGACTAATGCCTCCTCAGGCAGCAACCTTACGGAGTTCAGCATCAGCTACGATAATACCTCCGCCAACCTGCCCGACGGCGCCAACGAAGAGCTGCTCATCAACGGTTATACGGCAGGCACCGGCACCCATGCGCTCAACTTCAGCACCGGCAGCACCAGCAGCGTGACGGTAGGAGGCCTGGCCTACACCATTACCAAGAGCGTATCCGGCAGCACCAGCACCATTGCCTTTACACGCAGCTCCGGTGGAACCACCTTCACCGTCTCGCAACTAGAATCGCTGCTGGATGCCCTTCAATACAACAACAGCAAAGCCAGCCCTACGAATGGCAGCCGCGTATTTTCAGTAACGACCCGCACCAGCTCCTTTGCCAGCCCGGCAGCCGTATTCACTGCCAGCCTGAACTGCATGAGCATCTCCGGCAACATCTACCATGATGTAAACGGGCTGAGCGACAACACCATCAATAGCAGTGCGACCGGCAGCACCGGCAGCCTCACCGGCCCGTTTGATGCGGGCGCCACCAGCGGCGTATATGCAGTGCTGGCCAATGCGTCCACCCATGCAGTGCTTTCCACCATAGCCATCACGGCCGGTGGGGCCTACACCTTTGGCCGCCAGGACCCGGGCGAGTACGAGATTTTTGTGAGCAACACCGCCACCCCCGGCAGCACGATGACCACAGCCAGCCAGCCCAGCCTGAGCAGCCAGACACTGCAAATGGTAGGTGAGAACCTGAGCGCCGCCGCCGGCACCGATGGGTCTGCGGATGGCAAGCTGCACGTGACGGTAGGCTCCGTGCCTGTTACCAACGCCAACTTTGGCCTGCAACTGGCGCCCCAGACCAGCGACTACTCCTTCAGCAACCAGGCCAACCCCGGCGGTTTCAACTACTTTTCTATTCCCTCATCCGGCTTCACCGGCACCGATGCCGATGGCAGCGTATCCAGCTTCACGATTACGAGCTTCCCCGGCAATGCCAACTACCTGAAAGTGGGCAGCACCATCTACACCAACGGAGGCACCTGCCCGCCGCAATCCACCTGCACGAGCTGGCCCGGCACGCTGAGCCTGCCCTACAGCAGCATTGGCACCCTGGCCGTGGATCCTGCTGCCGATGGCAACACCACCGTGACCCTTTCCTATACGGTAAAAGACAACGGCAACTTTGTGAGCAATGGCGGCACACCCAGCACAATGAGCATTCCCTTTATTGCGCCGGCCTCGCCCATCACCGTGAGCGGCAATGTGTGGGATGATGCCGATGGAGACGGCGTGAAAGACGCTACCGAGAGCTACAGCAATGCAGCGGCTGCAGGCCAAACGCTGTATGCCCTGCTGGTGCAAACGACCAACACCTACTCCGGTGCCAAGACCGTGTATGCCTCCACAGCCGTGACGGCAGGGGCCAGCGGATACTCCTTCAGCAGCGTGCCGGCAGGCAATGACTACGAAGTGCATATCGTGTCCCTATCCGCAGCGCCGACCGACGGGGTGGCCTGGAGCAGCATCACGCCTGCCCTGGCCACGAATTACACCGGCGTCAGCACCAACAACAACGGCAGCATCAGCGCCGGCCAGCACACGCAAGACCTCGTCAACAGCCTGGGCACCGTCAATGCGGACAAGCCGAATGTGGGCTTTGGCATTGATCAGATTCCGATGGCTGACGCGAAGAGCTTTACGGCCCCCAACAGTGCCTTCAGCCAAGATGCCGGCATCACCCTGGGTGGCCAGCCTACCTACAGCATCCTTTCCAATAGTGCAGCGATGAGCGGCAGCAACCCGCAATCCCTATCCGGCAGCGATGCGGAAGATTGCGCCAGCAGCTCCTCCTGCAGCACCGGCAAGAGCTATAAGATCAACTCCATCAACAGCAATACCCTGCTTTACTACTACGATGGCAGCAGTTGGAATCAGGTGACTGATGGCCAGACTATCACCAACTTCAACCCAGCCTACCTGCGCATTCATGGCCAGCAAAACAGCGGCAGCACCCAGGCGCTGGGCTTCAACTACAGCCTGGTGGACAATGCAGGCATCGCCTCAACGGGTGTTACCTACAGCCTGAACTCGATTGCGCCGCTGCCCGTCACGCTGACCGCCTTCGAAGGCATCTCTGAAGGATGCACAGCCCAACTGAACTGGACCAGCGCCAGCGAGATGAACGCTTCCTACTACGAAGTGGAAGAGAGCGCCGACGGCCGGACGTTTGAAAAGGCTTACACCGTGCCTGCCCACAAGATGGCGAGCAGCTATGAAGTGAAGCTGCCGATGAGCCGGGCCACGAGCTTTTTCCGGCTGAAGATGGTGGATGAAGACGGCAGCTACAGCTACAGCCGGGTGCTGCGTCTGACGGGCCACTGCAACGGTCAGCAGTCTGTGGAGGTGTATCCGAATCCTGCGAGCCGGAGCATCCGCCTGAGTGGTGCCGGCGATGGAGCAAGCCTTCGGATGTATGACCTGGCGGGCCGTGTGGTGAAGCTGGAAAGCGGGCTGAGTGAAGGAGCCGAAATCAACATTAGCATGTTGCCTGCGGGCAATTATGTGGTGGAGGTTTTGAGCGCTACCGGAACTGTAAGCCATCAGCAGGTGGTGAAGGAGTAGGGCTTGGAACGGCGGCCCCTTTAAACCCTATATCACTCGATACAGCCCCCATAATCCTACGTCACAGAAAGTTAGTAGTCTCGATTGTTTGGAACCCTATCAGAAAAAGGAGGCCGCCCACTGGGCGGCCTTTCTTATGGAAACCGGCAAAGACAAGGATGTTTTTTGCTCACAAATCCTTGCTGTGCGCGGTTTTTCGATGCGAAGCTTCCCTCAAAGGGACATGGGAATTTCCATCAATAGCAGTTCTGCACCATCGGAAAGAGATTCAATTTCTATCTCCCGAATTTCTGTGAGGCCATAACCGTCTCGGGGGCCGAGTGGCTGATCGCCGACGCGCACTTCACCACCAATCACGAATGCATACAGTCCATTCCCTTCGCGCTTCAATGTGTGATGCAGTTGGACACCTTTGTCCAGCCTGCCGAGATGAAACCAGGCATCCTGATGCACCCACACACCGGCGTCATTCGGGTCCGGAGAGAGGATTTGCGTCATTGTATTATGGCAGGCATCTGCCGGCATACTGATCTGGTCGTAGCGTGGGCTAACGTTGCGCTGCTTCGGGAAGAGCCAGATCTGCAGAAACTTGACTTCCAGGTTGTCGTTTTTGTTGTACTCGCTGTGTTCAATGCCGGTGCCGGCGCTCATCACCTGCACATCGCCGGCGCGGATGACGGCCACATTGCCCATCGAATCGCGGTGTTCTAATTCGCCTTCCAGAGGAATAGACACGATTTCCATATTGTCGTGCGGATGGCGGCCAAAGCCCATGCCCGGCGCCACAATATCATCGTTGAGCACGCGCAGCACGCCGAAGCGCATCCGCTCCGGGTTGTGGTAGCCGCCGAAAGAAAAAGTGTGTCGGCTATGCAGCCAGCCCGCTTCTGAAAGGCCGCGGGTATTGGCTTTGTGAAGAACAGTAGAGGGCATTTAGGTAGGGTTTATGAAACCAAATGTAGCAGGCCGGGAGGCTTGGCAAGTGCTCCGATACCTCCTCAGAGCAGATGGATTTTGGTACTATTTTTCAATTGGGCCGGGGGCTATTTAAGTTAATCCGGCTATGATTTCCGGCCGATTTCGTCCAAAGCCTTACGCGGCTTTTCATGCAATTTTCGAAAGGCGGTCGGCGTCATTCCGGTCAC
Organism: Chitinophagaceae bacterium; assembly: GCA_035914595.1. Lineage (GTDB taxonomy): Bacteria > Bacteroidota > Bacteroidia > Chitinophagales > Chitinophagaceae > UBA1952. The sequence goes on from JAMIQN010000007.1 coordinate 4,814, forward strand.
GTTTTTGAATTGAGCGGAAAGATGTGCCACGCTGCTATAACCAAGCTGGTAGCTGATTTCCGTGAGGGAAAGTTCATCATATACCATCAGCTCTTTCACCCGCTCAATCTTGTGGTTGATGATAAACTGCTCGATGGTGATGCCTTCGGTTTCTGAAAACAATTTGCTGAGGTGCGAATACTCGTGATGGAGCCTGCTGCTGATGAGCTGGCTGTACTTGAGCGTGGCCGGTTCGGGGTCGTAATGGATGGTTTGAACAATCAGGTTCTTAATCTGCTCTACGAGCCGCCCTTTGCGGTCATCTATTAATTCAAAACCGGCGCTGCGCAGCACGGCTTCCAGTTCGGACTTTTTTTCCTGCGACAGCACTTC
>JAMIQN010000008.1:0-10319 GCA_035914595.1 Chitinophagaceae bacterium
GGTGGCTAAAGGCAAAACCATTGCGCTGGTAGGTGCTTCCGGTGCCGGTAAAAGCACCCTTGCAGACCTGATTCCGCGCTTCCATGATGTGAGCAGTGGTGAAATCTTGTTGGACGGCGTCAACATCAAAAAACTGAAGCTGGATGAGCTGCGTCGGCTGATGGGTGTCGTCAATCAGGACCCCATTCTTTTCAACGACACTCTCTACAACAACATCACCCTGGGCACCGGAGGTGCTACTGAAGAGCGTGTCATGGAAGCCACACGCATTGCTCATGCAGATACCTTCATTCAGGCAAAACCCGACGGCTACCAAACCATGGCCGGCGACCGCGGCACCCGCCTTTCCGGCGGCGAACGCCAGCGTATAACCATCGCCAGAGCAGTGCTTAAAAATCCTCCAATCCTCATCCTGGATGAAGCCACTTCCTCGCTGGACACAGAGAGCGAGCGCATCGTGCAGCAAGCCATCAACAACCTGATGAAAGACCGCACCTGCATCGTCATTGCACACCGCCTTTCTACCGTGAAAGACGCCGATGAAATCATCGTGTTGCAGCAAGGACGCATCGCAGAAAGAGGGCGCCACGAAGAGCTGCTGCATAAAGGAGGCATCTACAGCAAGCTGGTAGAAATGCAGCAGGTGAGATAATTGGTGCTCCGGCTTTCTCGAACAACAGTCCCGTTAGTTTGATGCCTGCTGAACAGGACAAATAACTACTGCGCCACAACACCAAAAGCTTTTGAAGTGTGTTCATCAAGCAAAAAAGTTTAGTGAAGCTATCTTCACTAAACTTCCCTCAAACGCAATACAGCAAAGGCTTTCTGAGGCTTCTGCCCAACAAAGCTTTGACCCTTGCACGCACTTATGAGACAAATAAAAACCGGCGTAGGATGGCTACCGGGCAAAGTGCTTCGGCGTTCCTGCGCCAGTGATTATTTATAAGTAATCCTGTCTTCGTTTCGCAATTACTGCCTAATTGCAATGCAGCCATCCCACACGGAGCTTCTTCTCCCGCCGGCCTATGCGCTCGAAAACCAGCACGGTATAATCTCCGGTTTCCGCAGAATAGTTTCCTGTACTGAACAGGGCAATGCGATTCTCAACATTGCCGCTAGGCGCGCCGAAGAGGTGGAATTTTTCCAGCTTATCGCCCGCCATTTTGTAGCCCACCGCATTCCCCTCCGACACTCCTGAAAGAATACCTCTTGTCTTCGCAGGCTCTTTGTCAAAATCACGTGGGTGCTGATTCAGGAAAATGTAGTTGCCCGTTGGTGTGCTCACGTAATTGAAATAATAAAAACCAGGATCCGCCACATTACCGAGATACAGGCCCTTTTGCTGCTCCACACCTGCCGAAAACACATCCATGCCCTTCAAATAAAGAGGGGTTATAGCACATCTGTCGGCATTCAGCCCGGCAGGAACAAGCGTTGCTTCCAGTTGCTCTCCTTGCGGGCTGTAGCGTAGCATCCCGATGTCACCGAGGACGCTGCTCACCATACCGTGGCCATTGGTGCTTTGTAGAATCTCCTGCACCAGCACTGAGAAACTACCATCCGGATTGACCGCCGCATAAACAGGCACACCTGAATAGCTGGCTCGCTTACCCCACCATTCTTTCTTGGTCGCGTCCAGCCCGCTACCATCCAGCCCACCGCCCCACACCACGCTGTAGTTTGCCGGATTGATGGCAATGATGAGCGACGAGAAAACATGCCGCGTTGCATTACTCAAAACGCGTTCTGTAGTGCCTTCGGCAGTTAGCGTCAGCAGTTGGTAGAGGTTCGCTTTGGGGTTGTAATAAAAGATGCCGTCAGTACGCTTCAGCTCATTAGCGCTGTCTATGGTATGCTGTTCAAATGCACCGTTCTTAAACGAAGAAACTACCAGACGATTTTCCTTTCCGCCACTGCGGCGGGTATTGTATTCGTAGGTGCAAAGCGCCACTTCGTTGGTTCCGCGAACGGCCATGCCGATGTAGTCTATATACTTGAAACGATCTTCTGGAAAGTTGTAGTAGCCGCTACTCAGCTCATGGTGCTGGCCATCGAAAAGCTTTAGCATGATGCGCTTGCCGGTCTCCTCAAAAGGGTCGAACACTACGATAGCATAGGCATCCGAGGTAGGATCTTTTTGGACATAAAAAGATTTCGCTTTCACACCGCCAAAAGCCATCGCGAAGGATGACCCGGATTTGTATGCACCGATGTCTGCAATTTTTTCTGCCGCAGTCAGCTTACCATCTTCCGGATTAATGCTGAGGCGATAGAGGCCGGGGGTCTGGCCGGTGGTGCGCTGCACAAACATCACCACATCACTGCCCAGGTTGAAGAGGCCACAAAGCTGATTTTGCTTCACCGCTCCCGCCGGCAGGCCAGAGCCGGAAAGGATCGTACTTCCCTTCATTTTGTGCGCGGTGTCATATACAGTTGTGCGTATGCCCCCTTTGGTGAAAAAGAAAAGAAGAGTGTTGCCGTTGCGGCATTGGAAGATTCGGGCATCCAAGTCTTGAGGTTCTGCGAAGCCGGGACTAAAACTGGCTTGCATACCCTGGGCAAAGACAGAGGGCATCAAGGGCAGAAGAAGAAGGAGTAGTAGTGTAAAGCGTTGCTTCATTGATGAGAATAAGTGTTTAGCTCGCAATATAACCGAATGACCTTTTAGTCAACATGAGCCGATTAGTGCTGCCTTGCGCTTCATCACTTACAGGAAAAGGGGCTTGTCTTTCCCAACTAATAATGAGGCGGCAATACCTCGTGAGCCACTCACTATAGTACTTAAGAAAGAGACACAGGAAAGTCCGGAAGGGCCGCCTTTTCGCAGGAAAATATGCTGTGGATATTATGAAGTAAAAGGCAAGCCTTCGATGGCAGCAATGAAAAACCCACGAAGGCAGTTTGGTTTTTTATTAGCGTAAAACAGCAATGTTTCAAAGAATTTTACCTAAGGCTTCACAAGGAGATAAGCATCTGAATCACATCCTATTTCAGCCGCCTCCATCAACACTTTCAGGCAAGCTCATTCGCCGCACCACCTATCAATCTCCCTTACTTTTGAAGCGCTCAAGAAAGAATAAACCCAATGGGAAAGAAGATACTCGTAACAGGTGGCTGTGGCTATATCGGCAGCCACACTATCGTGGATTTAATCGAAAATGGCTTTGAAGTAATCTCCGCCGATGACCTGAGCCGGGGCTCTCTTCGCTACCTCGAAGGTGTGGAGCGCATCACTGGTAAGAAGATCAAGAACTACAATGTGGACCTGAAGAAAATGGACTATACCGAAGCCATCTTCTTCGACAATCCGGACCTGGCTGGTATCATTCATTTTGCAGCCTACAAAGCGGTCGGCGAATCCACGGAAGAACCTCTGCTCTATTACGAAAACAACCTCCGTTCTCTGATTAATATCCTGCAATGCGCCCAGCGTTTTGGCGTGTTTCAGTTCGTCTTTTCGTCGTCCTGCGCAGTGTATGGCAACATGGACAAACTACCCGTGAGCGAACAAACACCTCTCAATATTGCGCAGTCACCCTATGGACGCAGCAAGCAAATGTGCGAAGACATCTGCCGCGACGTAGCCCGCGTCTGGCAAGAAGGCAATGTGGCGTTGCTGCGATATTTCAACCCAGTAGGCGCCCACCCTTCTGCACTGTTGGGAGAGCTCCAGGAAAAACCTGAAAACCTCGTCCCGGTAATCACACAAACCGCCATCGGAAGGCGTGAGTACATGTCCGTTCATGGCAACGATTATGACACCCGCGACGGCTCCTGCATCCGCGATTATGTGCATGTCATGGACATCGCTTCGGCTCACACTAAAGCGCTTCAATACATGCTGGAGGCCGATGATGAAGACAACTGCCTCACGCTAAATCTGGGTACCGGCAAGGGCGTTTCCGTCCTTGAACTCATCGCTGCATTTGAGCGCGTCAGTGGTCAAAAGCTGCATTACCGGATCGGCCCACGCCGTGCGGGTGATGTAGCCGCTGTTTATGCAAATAATGACAAGGCAAAACAGGTCATCGGCTGGGAACCCAAATTTGACCTCGACAGCATGATGGACACGGCTTGGCGCTGGGAAAAACAATTGGCCAAAGAATTCAGAACGGAAGAAGCATAGCCTTCATTCCAACCATGAAGAAGGGCGCTTCGTTGCAACGGGGCGCCTTTTCTTTTGCCGCTTTCGTCGCCGCTATTTTCAATCAAAGTAAGGTGCCGCTCAGGATAGAAGCAGCAATCGTGAAATAAATCACCAGCCCCGTTACGTCCACCAGCGTAGCTACAAAAGGCGCCGATGATGTGGCCGGATCCAGTCCGAATTTCTTCAACAGGATAGGAATCATCGAGCCGGTCAAGGTGCCCCAAAGAACGATGCCGATGAGCGAGCAGGCCACCGTCAACCCGAGCAAAGCCCAGTGCGGCCCATAGTCTATCCAATGCAAGCCCTGCCAGCTTGAAATACGCAGGAATCCGAGCACGCCCAGCACCAGGCCTAGCGTCAGCCCCGACAAAATTTCACGGCGCATCACATACCACCAATCGCGGATAGAAAGCTCTTTCAATGCCATCGCACGAATGATGAGCGTTGCTGCCTGCGAGCCACTATTACCACCGCTCGAAATGACAAGAGGTACAAACAATGCCAGCACCACCGCCTTCTCTATTTCATGCGAGAAATAGCCCATTGCTGAGGCCGTCAGCATTTCACTCAGAAAAAGGATGATGAGCCAGCCGGCACGCTTACGAACAAGGGTAAAGAAGGGCGTTTCCACGTAGGGATAGTCCAGAGATTCCAGACCACCGAACTGTTGCATCTCACGTGTGTCGCGCTCTTCAGCCACATCCAGTACATCGTCAATGGTGATTACGCCCCGCATCTTGTTATCCTCATCCACCACCGGCAAAACGACGCGGTCATATTCCTTGAAACAGGCTATGGCTTTATCCTTCGTATCGGTGATTTTGAGCGACACAAAAAAACCGTCCATGATGTCGCGGATGTATTGATTCGGCTCGCTCAGCACCAGGCGGCGCAGCGGAATATCGTCCAGCAGATGGCCTTCATGATCCACCACAAAAAACACGTCGGCAGCTTCCTTGTCTTTCACATTTCTGCGCAGATGCACCATCGCATCTTCCACCGTCATGTCTTCTAAAACGGTGGCATAGCCCGTGTCCACGAGCAGAGCCACACTGCCCTCCGGATACTCCAGCAGGTCGCTCGTGGTGCTTTCGTTTTCCGCATTAAGCAGTGCCAGATAGCGCGGCAGTTCATCTTCTTCAAAAGAGGCAAACAGCGCACTCCGGTCGTCCGATGAAAGGGCATTCAGGATGTGCGAAACGCGTCCATGAGGCAGCCTGTCAATCAGCTCACGCTGACGTTCCAGATCGAGATAGGGAAAAACTTCAAGCTGCTCTTCACCCAGTGCTGCAAAGGCCGGCAACACTTCATCGGGCCCGAGGGTGTTGATGACCTTAGCCTTGTCAACGGCATGCAGCTGCGGTGCAGTATGTGGCACTGCACTGCGCGCAAACAAAGCGCGCACCTCGCCCGCACGAATGCGGTTTCTTATTTCGCGGAGATTCATTTCGCGACGGAGGCTGGTCGTGGTTGTTCATCGGAATTTTTGGGCGCCGCGAAAGTACGCGAATTGATCAGCCACCCGCTTCGGTGCTGGCCTAATTTTATCTGCGCCTTTCTTCGAAAAAAAATATGGATATGCTGCGCCTTCTGATCGTCTTACCCTGCCTCCTGTTCCTAACCCCAACCGACGGCCACGCGGCCCCTCCTCGCAGCATCTACGACTTCAAAGTAGCCGGACTGCTGGGCGACACAATTGACTTTTCACAGTTTCGCGGCAAGAAGATTCTCATCGTCAACACCGCTTCTCATTGTGGATTCACACCTCAATATGAAGGGCTGGAAAAGTTGTACAAAACCCACAAGGATAAGCTCGTCATCGTCGGATTTCCGGCCAACAATTTCGCCTCGCAGGAACCCGGCACCAATCAGGAGATTTCAGAGTTCTGCACCCGCAATTATGGCGTCAGTTTTCCCATGGCAGCTAAGATTTCGGTGAAGGGCGACGACATGGCACCCATTTATCGCTGGCTGACGAGCAAGGATGAAAACCACTTCAAGAATTCCAGCGTCAAGTGGAATTTTCAGAAGTATCTGATTGATGAAAAGGGGAACCTCGTCGCCATCTTCTCATCCATGACCCGGCCCGAGAGCCACAAGATTGAGGAAGCCATCAACCGGTAAGTCTCCGCGCACGCAGGTCTATCCTGTTTTGATTCTTTCCTGAAAAAAATCGAAAGGCTACCTGAACATCTTCAGGCAGCCTTTCATCAGCCGTTCATTCATCACGAGTTACCAGCGGTGATAACGTGGGCCACGATACCAGCGCCTCGGATGATGCGCATACCAGCGCGGATGACGATAATAGCGCCACGGCCTGAGCATCGGCGCAGGAGTGATGACAACACGAGGGGCAGGTGCAATCCACACGCGGCGTGGACCGTAATGACGCCAGCGCCAGTGATGGCAGTGAGCGTCTGCTTCGGTGGTGGTGGCCAGACTTAGCACCAGAAGCACTAAGCCTACAACCCATGATTTTGCTTTCATGATTCCGGATTTTTTTCGCCTGCATGGACGCCCAAAGTGCCGCTTCGTTTAATGGCGGAAATGCTAAGAAAAAAACAAGCCTATTTGCTTCGAGGAATCGGGTCCGGGCCGGGAGGGGGCGGCGGGGCAGGCACAATCACCACTTTCTTCCGCTTCTTCAAATCGGCATGAAGTGAAGCCTCTTCGGGAATTCTTGCAGCCCTATGCAGACTGTCTTTCTTCGCTGCTTTGGCCGTCGTTGTTGACTTCACCCTGCGCTCGGAGTTACGTGTCGTGCCATTTTGAGCAAGGCTATCGGTTGTCATCATCAGGCAGCAACCCAAAACAAGAATTCGCGCAGCACCCCACATAAAAAAAGCGGAAGGGTTTCCCTCCGCCATCATGCTAACAAACCTTGCCAGGAGCCTATTGGTGCATGGCGATATGCAGGTGCTGACCGAAATCGTCCAGCAACTTGTGCGCCTTAGTGATTTCATCCTCGTTGCCGTGAGCCATCACCAGGTAGTGACCGGCTTCCAGATGTTCATGATACAGCTTCTCGTGATGCTCATTCATGCCTGCAATGGCAAGGCCTGAAATGATACCCCCACCAATGATACCCGCATCCAGCCCAGCAAAGGCTCCGGCTACGGCACCCGCGCCCACCAAGATGCCCAAGCCCGGAATGGCGAGTACACCCACACCTGCCAACACACCCAGCACCGTACCCACCGCCGCACCAATTCCGGTAGTCGTTCCTGCCACTTTCATTTCGCTCGAATAGACTTCGTCAGAATCAATGCCCGGGCCTTCCCCACTCTCGCCATCCGCTTTCGGGTCTTTCGGATGCGCGACCCGATGAATCAGTGAAATCTGCTTCTTCTTAAAGCCGCCTTTTTTAAGTGCGTCAATGGCAGCAAATGCCTGCTGCTGGGTTTCATAAATGCCGATGGTTGCTTTCATGGATTCTCTTTTTAGAGGGCTGAATAATCCCTATGGCAGAGCTACCGTAAAAGAATGTGCCAGGGCCTTCCAATCCCTTTAAGGACTGTATTTCGGGCGAATGCCTAAGCAACCATTACCAAGCTTGAAAAGCTGCACACCATTCATACACCAACGATAGCAACAGAAGAAAACTTTGCTCGCTGAAGTGCTTTTGAAAGCCTTTTATTCGGCAACTGCCTTGTTGAAGTATTTCGTTCGGAAACGATGAGAGCAGTAGTAAAAAGCCGGAGGCAGGCGAGCCGTCGTTCGGCTAAAAAAGCAGACGAAAATCGGTAGTGGCTTCGCCAGGAATCGAACCTGGATCTGGAGCTTCGGAAACTCTTATACTATCCATTGTACTACGAAGCCTGCAAATGAAAAGGCCAAAAGGTAAGTGAAAGAACCACTCGGGTTTTCGATCTGTACCTTTTGGCCTCTGTGGTACGGCGTACGGGAGTCGAACCCGTCATTCCACCGTGAAAGGGTGGCGTATTAACCGATTTACCAACGCCGCAGTCCCGTTTTGGGTCGGCAAATATACAGTGGTGTTTTGCTGTCGGACAAATCCTTTCTGATAGAAAAATTATTGCGCTTCGATCATCGCGCGGATGATGCCCAAAAAGTCCTCGGCCTTCAGCGAAGCCCCGCCAATCAGGCCTCCATCCACGTCCGGGCAGGCAAACAATTCCGCTGCATTCGATGGCTTGCAGGAGCCTCCATAAAGAATCGAAGTATCTGCTGCCAGGGCTTCACCATACTGCGCCGCCAGCACCGAGCGGATGTGTGCTTGCATCTCCTGCGCCTGAGCTGCGCTTGCCGTCCGTCCCGTGCCGATAGCCCAGATGGGTTCATACGCAATCGCTACCCTGCTCATGGCTTCTGCACTCAGATGAAACAGCCCTGCCTTGATTTGGCTTTCTACATAAGCATTCTGTGTGTTGGCATCACGCAGGGCCAGTGGCTCGCCACAGCAAAAGATTACGTTCATGCCAGCAGCCAGCGCCGCATCTACTTTTCGCGCCAGCAGCTCATCAGTTTCTGCATTGTATTCGCGTCGCTCGGAGTGGCCAAGAATAACGGCAGCCACGCCGGCACTCTTTAGCATCGGTGCGCTGACCTCGCCTGTGTAGGCACCATGCGCTTCCTGATGGCAGTTTTGAGCGGCTACACTCAGATGGGCGATGGCAGCAGTTTGCGCCACAGTTTGGCTGAGGTGGAGATAGGGTGGAGCCAGCACTACCTGACGCTGCTCATTCAGCTCCGGTAAATCCTGGAGAATGCCGGAAACAAGCTCTGTTGCTTCGGCCAGGTTCAGGTTCATTTTCCAGTTGCCGGCTACGATTTTCTTACGCATAGAATATATAAGTGGTTGAGGGTTGATAAATGATCAGAACAGAGCAGTGGCTTAGGCACCGAATATCAAAGAGCGGCCTGCGGCGGTGCGGGCAAACACTTCCTGAAACAGGGCCTTGTCGGCTTCGCTCAGGGCTATGTGGCGGCGCGCCATCATGCGGGCGGCTGTGTCCAGCGCACGATTCAGTTGGTAGGTGCTCATGCCTTGCGGGCCACCCCAGGTGAAGGAGGGGAGGAATTTTTCGGGAAAACCGCTGCCCCAGATATTGCAGGACACACCCACCACGGTACCTGTATTGAACATGGTGTTGATGCCGCTTTTGGAATGGTCGCCCATGAGCAGGCCGCAGAAACTCAGGCCCGTGCGAACGCTCTTTTGCGCAGCCTCATCCCACACTTTCACCTCGTCGTAATTGTTCTTGAGGTTCGAGCAATTGGTGTCGGCGCCGAGGTTGCACCAGGCTCCGATGACGGCATTACCCAGGAAGCCATCATGGCCCTTATTGCTGTGTTCAAAAAAGACGGTATTACCCACTTCGCCACCCACTTTGCAGCCCGGCCCGATGGTGGTGGCTCCATAAATTTTGGCATCCATTTTTAGCGTAGCACCGGCACAGAGGGCCACGGGACCACGCAGTTTGCAGCCTTCCATCACCTCGGCTCCTTCACCGATGTAGATGGGGCCTTCAGTAGCATTGAAAATGACGCCGGCGCCAATGCTTGCCTTGCTTTCCACAAAAATTTCGTGGCCTCGTAAGAGCACATCAGCAGGCAGCGGCGCAGAAACGCGCCCCGCAGTAAGCAGCTCAAAATCTGTGCGTAAGGCCCCGTCATTCCGGGCGAAAATATCCCAGGGGCGGTGCAGCCATTGTAGTGATTCTTCCAGCCGGATGGCTTCCAGGCCTGCTGCCTGTTCTTCCAGCATTGGCAAGGTGTCGGGGCAGGTATTCAGGCAGGCAGCCACCAGATTGGCCGCATCCCAAAGGGCCTGACCGGGTTGCAAAGCAGCTACCACAGCAGCCAGCGCAGGATCAGCCAACACGCGACCATTGACGAACAGGCAGGTGCCGCCGGTGGCTGCGGGTGGGAAGAGCGGCTGTAAATACGCTTCGGTAAGGCTATAGCTGGTGGACAGGCCGAGGAGACGCTCCCAACGCGCACGGCAGGTAAGGATGCCGCAACGGATGTCGGCGGCGGGCCGGGTATGCGTAAATGGAAAGAGCGCTGGGCGCTGGGCATCGTCGAACAGGATGAGCTGCATGGCGCGAAATTGGCGCCGCAAAAGTCGGGAATTTGAGATGGGGAAAGCCGATGCAATGCCGGACAAAACGAGGGCATGTCCCGACAGAAAGGCCTGCCCCGGAAATGA
>JAMIQN010000009.1:0-1589 GCA_035914595.1 Chitinophagaceae bacterium
GTTCATATTCCCATTTCACTCTGCATGCATCGAAGAAAACAGCCCATCTTGCTTCTAATCTTGAGCGAAACCGATAGCCTTTATATTCTGTCGGTATTGCAGTAATCGTGCTCATACACAAACCTCCTCGCAGTTTTCGGTAAAGTAGCGTAAGCGGTAGTTCTTCCACTTGGCTCTCTTGATTTCAGCCGACATACCAGCTGAGATGGTGCTGCCGAACACCCAGACCTCTGTACATTTGCTCATCAGCGCATTCCCAAAGAACAATCCAAGCTGGCGTTCTGCAGGAATGTCGTCGTTCAAGAATTGCGGAAACAGTAAATGTGGTGCAATGGGCATGAAGCCTTTGTCCACGGCGAAGCGGCTGTAGCGCTGTGCAGCCTTAACGTTTTTCTCTACGTCTCCTGAAAAGGGAGAGCAGATATAGACAATTGGCCTGAATGCACGAAGCGCCTTTTCTTCTTTTTCGATAGCGGATAATGCTTCGTAGGCAGTTGGGTCGTAGTAACCCTCGCTGTTAAATTTATCAATGCTCATTTTGACCTCCAATCCGGGCGGGCTTTTTGTCCACCTCTATTACCCAATGGAGGTCAAAAACAGGTTTGAACGAAAAAGGCTCAATCTTTTTTATAAAAATCTGTCTCATAGCCATCGGCGCGGAGCAGTAGTCCCTTAGCCCAAGGCGGTGTACGACCCATCAGCTCGCAGACAGTCTTCAAAGACATTCGTGAATTGGCTTCAATGACAACTTCATCGTGGACATGCATGACGATGGAGCAGTGCCGGAGCGTTTGCATGGCACTGCAGAGGATGTCGCGGGCAGTTGCCTGCACAATGTTTTCTACGAACTTGGGTCCGTAGGAATCCAGTCGCTCCCACTTCTTCGTAGCACCGACACCTTCGTAGGTGATGCACTGTCCACCGAACTTATTTTCACCGATTCGCGGCTTTACATAGGCAAGCCGCCTACCGGAAGGCAGCATAATGAAAAGCATCCCACTCTGGCAGGAGAAAGTGATCCCGTGTGTCGAGTTGGTGCGTTTATACCGAACGGCCTCCATAGCAGCCTTGTCCACGTCCCACCAGAATTTCACGATGTGCGGATTGGCTTGCCGCCATGCGTCGACCAGCTGAGGGAGTTCGTCCTCTTCAAGTCCCATATCAAGAGCGCCCATTGCTTTGAGCGCACCGACGGAACCACCATAACCGAGGGCGAGTTCAGCAATTTTGCCTTTTTGACGTAGGTGACCGTTGATGCCATGTTTTTCAACCGGCACCTTGAACATCTGCGATGCGGAGGCGCAGTAGATATCCCCGCCTTTGGCAAACACATCCTGTCGCCACTGTTCACCGGCCAGCCATGCGATGACTCTGGCTTCGATGGCGCTGAAGTCTGATACGATGAACCGAGCCCCGGCCCTTGGGACGAAGGCGGTGCGGATAAGCTGCGACAGCGTGTCCGGCACATCCTCGTACAGCATTTCAAGTGCATCAAAATCACCGAAGCGCACAAGGGCACGTGCTTCGGCCAAGTCCTCCAGATGGTTCTGAGGGAGGTTTTGCATTTGAATAAGCCTGCCTGCCCAGCG
>JAMIQN010000010.1:0-7944 GCA_035914595.1 Chitinophagaceae bacterium
ATGGCAGGCTTCGGATGCTGATGCCCTCAAAGATTCAGTTCAAAAGCAGATGACTGACTATTTCCTGGCAAACCGTGATCGACTGAAATAGTGGACCTAAAAACCCTGCGCAGCAGTACTGTTCAAACGATGGTGGCGCATGTTTACATGAGCGACTTTTGAAAGATTCTGTCTGATATAAGAAGCGACAGAAATTGGTGACGGTATTCTTCCATTTCAAAAAAGTGAGTTCATGACCTACGCACTGATAGGGACCGGAAATATTGCCTGGCTCATCGCAGCCCGGATGTTGGGCGCAGGGCATACCTGTGTGGGCGCCTGGGGGCGCAATCCGCAATCGTTGAAGGCCCTTTGTGATGAATATTACCTGCCGCGATTTGCATCGCTAAATCAGGTCAATGACGGTGCCGATGCCGTGATTTTGGCAGTCAGTGATGCGGCCATTCCCGAGCTGGCTGCGAAGATTTCGCTACGGTATTCTACACTTATTCATACGGCTGGGGCCAGCCCTATGAACCTGCTCCACGGCCACAGCCTGAACACCGGTGTGGTGTGGCCTGTTTATTCCATTCGTCGGGAGGCACTGCCGACGCATCGTGCTTTTGCCGCCCTGATGGAAGCCAATTCTGCGACTGCCTGGGCGGCAGTGCGCGAGGTGGCCCACGCCATCTGCGACCGGAACTACGAGGCGGGTAGTGAGCAGCGCGCCTGGTTGCATCTGGCTGCCGTAATCGGGAATAATTTCGTCAATCATTTGTTTGGAATTGCGGCTACAATCAGTGCAGAACAGGAGGTGCCGATCAGCCTTTTGCAGCCATTGCTGGAGCAAACGCTGAATAATCTCAGGACCATGCCACCGTTCGAAACGCAGACTGGGCCTGCCCGCAGGGGCGATGAGGCCACTATGCAACGCCATCTTGCAATGCTGGCTTCGAGGCCGGAGTGGCAAGAGGTTTACAAAACAATCAGTGCTTCTATCATGAAGCTGTATGGGCATATTGGCGAAGCCAAGGAAGCCTAAGGCCTACCTTTGCGCCCGTTGTAAACAGGCCGGTATCGGCACCAGAAGTTCATGTACACAGTTCATATCAAGTTCGAGCAGAAAGGCCTTGAGCCGATTACGCTCCACAACATAAGCGGCGATCAAAATTTAGTAGAAGTAGCACTCGAAAACGGCATAGAACTCCACCATAATTGCGGTATGGTTTGCGGCTGTAGCACCTGCCACATTTATATGGAACAGGGCGAAGATTTTGTGCCTGAGATTTCCGACAAAGAAGAAGATTTTGTGGACCGCGCGCGCAATCCACGTATCAATTCCCGCCTCGCCTGTCAGTGCATTCTGGACCCGGATCAGGACGGAGAAATCACCATCACCATTCCCGACCAGAGCCTCCTTCAGGGGGAATAGAGCAACATCTCTAAAGGCTAATTTCGGAGCAAGAGCTGCCGATATTGCTGCCTTGTTGCCCGCTTTCTACCAATCAATTTTTCAGACTCCTCAGCTTCTCATACGATGTACGAACCTCCCATTCATTGGCCCGACCACGAAGACATTGCTCAGAAACTCTACGAGCGTTTTGGCGATGAGTTTGGCGAGAGCAAAATCTATCGGATTCGATTCACCGACTTACTCAAATGGGTGCTTGAAATCCCTGGCTTTGCCGGCACTAAAGAGGAGTGCACGGAAGGTCATCTGGAGATGATCCAGACCGACTGGGTGTATGAATGGCGCGACCACCAGTAGCCGCGTTTCAGCCCGGTATTGCTGCATACTTCGCAGATAATTTCAGCAAAGGGGCATCTGCTCCAAGCAGGCTGGCCGTGGCTGCAATCAGCCCGTTTTCCTGGTGCCAGTTCATGTGAACAGTAGGCCTGCTTTCAGGACGGATAAGCCCTAAAAACTTGATCATAGACGACTCGCGCAGGATGAGGTGATGCTGTGTGGCCCGCTCCAGCAGCGACTTTAATATGGCCAGGCTGCACACACCCGGAACGATGGGATTACCCGGGAAATGGCCTTGGAAGATGCGATGTCCTGCATCAAATGCAAGACGACAGCTTAGCGAATCAGATTGCTGCCGCCACTCACTTACGGAATAGAAATCAGTTGTCATCCTCCAGTTGTTTTGCAGCTATTGAGAAGTGGGTGTTGAGGTGTTGTACGATGAAACTGTCGGGGAGCGTTCTGGGCTGCATAGCCGGTGTAGGGAGTAAAACCGTTTTTAGTTTTTCACGGTGTACGACCTCTGCACGTTTGATACTTCCGGCAGGTTCTACAAGGGCAAAATAGCTCAGATCGCCCAGGCAGCGCGCCTCCAGCCGCATCGTGTCGTCGCTTCTAAATGATTTTCCCGTGGGTGATGCAATGCCAAGCAGGAGTTGCAGGTCCTGCCGAAGGGCATGAATCATGTAGCCTTTATCGAACTGAGGAATGACCCGATTGACCCGAAAGGAATCGGGCGCCGTCATCGTGAAATCAAAGAAGGTGTAGCCGAGTTCATTGGTGAAAACGATGCGTGCTTCGCGGCTCAGGCTGTCATATTTCAGCAAAAGCAGGCCCGAAAGATGCAGCGGTTTGAAAAGGATTTTACCGTTGATCAGACAGCGATACAGCGCTTTTTGCGAGGCGGCTCCTTCAAAAAAGGAAAGCCCCGGATGCAGCGTTTGCGAGGTCGGAGCAGCCCCAATCTTCTCGAGATAAGGTTTGCCGCAGGCGCCAAGCAACAGGTAAATCAGCAGGGCACTAACGCAGCTTGAAAAGCGATTCATTCAATGCGATGTTATGCCGGGTGTTGGAAAAGTTCATCACGGTATAATCGCCGCCCGGCTCTTTTAGATTGAGTCGCTCCACATCATAACTGCGTGGGTTGAGGTAAATCTCAATCGCGTCAAACAGCTTGCGCATGGCATCATGAGCAGGTGTCATTACGAGCAGGTAATTGCCTCCACCTTCATACGCACGCACGCTGAAATCAGGATTGCTGAAAACGGTGCCGCGCATGCAGTCCAACATAATCCGGTTGACAGACTGCATGGTCTTACTGCTACGTGTATTCACTTGCGTGCTTTTCTGCTCATCCTTGACCATCATCCTGCCGCCATTCATTACCACCAGATAGTGGAAGGGGCTGTTGTATTCAATGCGGACTTTATCGTTGCGCTGATAGAAAAATTTTCCTTTTGAAAGAATTTTTTCGGTCAGCATGGCCAAATGTTTGGTCTGCGAAAAATCGCTGGATATCGTCTGCACCGTAGATGTATTGCGTTGGAGATCCTGTTGCAGACGCGCCACGTCTGTAAGGCTCTTGTAGCCCTTTGGCTGAGCCGGTGTAGTGCTTGAAAATCCCAGAAAAAGGAGGCTGAGTAGGGCGAGTTTACGCATAAGGTTCAACTCCGAGTAATTGGTCAAGGCGCACGAAAGTATAGCCCTTTTCGCGGCAGCCCCGGATGAGCGCTGTTAAAATGGAATGGGTGTGTGGGGCCTCATCATGAAGCAGAATGATGTCACCGCCACGCACTTTCTGAAGCAATTTTTGAAGCAATGCGTCCGCATCTTTTGCAGAAGTGTCGAAGGAGCGAAGGCTCCAGCCAATGGCTTCCATTTTGGCCAGATGAAGGGCATGGGAAAGTTCCGGGTTGGTCACTCCGTATGGCGGGCGAAACAAGCGCGGGCGCAGGCCAACAGCATCATGGATGGCCTCGTTCGTCTTCTGAATTTCTGCAAGCATCGCATGGCGCCCCTGCCAGTCAAAATGAAAGCCGTGTGCATAGCTATGGTTGCCGATGAGGTGCCCTTCTTCCTTCCAGCGCTTCAGGACTTCCGGCGACTGCACCGCATGTTTTCCAATGCTGAAAAAGGCTGCAGGCACTGCTTCAGCCTTGAGGATATCGAGGATGGCCGCCGTGTGCGAGCCGGGGCCATCATCAAAACTCAACGCGATTTCTCGGCCCTGTCGGGAGCCATGATGATGCGCATCCAAAAAGAAATTTAGCCGGATAAAAATGGCTCCCACTGCAAGAATGGACAGATATGCCAGCACGCCAACGAGTAGCCACCACCAGGGAATCCAATGCCGTGCAATGGAGAGGAGCAGCACGACCCCAATGATGATAGCCAAGTCGCGCACAATGACGAAACGCCGCATTCGCCTAAGCTTTTTTCAGGATGGAAAGCAAGAGCATCAACCAGCCGGCGATAAAGCACAATCCTCCAATCGGCGTGATAATGCCCGCAGGGCCAATGCTGAGGCCTTTACTCTGCAAGCCTACCAGGAGATAGAGTGAGCCACTGAAGAGAATGATGCCAGCCATGAAAAGCCAGGCAGCCCAGCGCATACCCGG
Organism: Chitinophagaceae bacterium; assembly: GCA_035914595.1. Taxonomy (GTDB): domain Bacteria; phylum Bacteroidota; class Bacteroidia; order Chitinophagales; family Chitinophagaceae; genus UBA1952. The sequence goes on from JAMIQN010000010.1 coordinate 4,345, forward strand.
AAGCGGAAAGCTGCTAAAGAGGATGCCCACAGCCAGCAATGCAAGGCTATGGTAGAACTGGTAGGTCACGCCCTTCTCGTAAATCGAAAGTTGCTGCTGGGTGAGTGCGGCCTTGAGCGCATGGGCGCCAAAAGCACCGAGTGCCACGGCGAGGCCGGCAAAAATGCAGCCTGCTACAAGCGCAGGTTTGTACATGCAGATTGGATTTGTGCAAAGGTACCCTCGTCCACCATGCTCACTTCAATCTGAAGATGTGCCTGGCTGTATGCCGCAGCACGCTCGGCCTGCAGGCATGTCAGCACTTCCACAGAAAGGCTATTCAGAAGCGGGCGGACTTCATGGGCCTTTCGGATTTTTTTCAGCAATGCAGGCACTTCATCGTGCAGACAGACAACGCATCCCGCAGCCTTCATTCGGGCCATGTTGTGTGGTTGGCAGGCGGCGCCACCTCCCGTAGCGATGATGGAATTTGCAGTGTGTGATTCGTCAATGAGTGCGGCAAGTGTCTGCGCTTCCAGGTCCCTAAAAAAAGGCTCACCATGCTGCTCGAAAATGGCAGATATGGACAAGCCACTTCGGTGCATGATTTCATCATCAAGGTCACAGAATTGCCAGCCGTTTTCGGCGGCCCATCGGCGGCCCCAGTAGCTCTTACCCACACCGGGCATACCGATTAGAAAAATCATTTTGATACGCAGCATGATTTGAGACGACGAACAATCAGTTCAAAGCTTCAATAAAGCGAATCAGGAACAGAAGTGCGTGGTTTGTAGCCAGCTCTTTGTTGCGATGCCGGTCGTGATAGAAGCGAAAACTGCGACTGACGGTATGACCTTCCCGAGCAGCAGCCATACACACGGTGCCGACGGGAATAGTGCCGTGCGCCTCGCCACTGAGCAGCCCGGTAATGCCAAAGCCAATATCACTTGCGAGTGCTTTCCTGGCCCCTTCTGCCATTTCGCAAGCCACAGCTTCGCTCACCACGTCATGCGTTTCGATGGTGCTTTTCTGTACGCTCAACTGTGTTTCCTTGACCGCATTTTGATAGCAGACGATGCTTCCCTGAAAATAGCGGGAAGCACCTTCAATCTGCGTTATCCGATGTGCGATGTAGCCGCCGGTGCAGCTTTCAGCAAGGCCTAAGCGAAGACTTTTTTTAAGGAGTGCATTGCCGAGGATTTGTTCCATCGGAATGTCTTCTCTGCTGACGATGATATTCGAAATCCGTTCTGCAATCTGATCGCTCCAATGCCGAATGTCTTCAGCAAGATGCACGGCATCGCTGCTGTGGCCCGTCAGGCGCAAGCGAACCATGCCGGCCTGAGGCAGGTAAGCCAGGTGAAGTTGTGGGGGCAGAGCAGTTTCAATGTCTTTGATGCGATCCGCAATGAAGCTTTCACCTTCTCCCGCTGTGATGATGTTGCGATGCAGAATGCAATCGTTGCTGAGGCGTCCCTGAAGGCGCGGCAGCACCTGCGTTTCCATCAGGTGCATCATTTCAAAAGGGACGCCCGGCAGCGACACAACCACTTTTTCATCCCGCTCAAACCACATGCCCGGAGCGGTACCTTTTGCATTGAACAGAACTGTGCATTTGTCGGGCACCTCAGCCTGCCGCAGGTTGATGTCAAGCATCGGGCGATTGTAACGAGCAAAGATGCCCTCCACATGTGCCAACACTTTTTCATCCACCACCATCACTGAATCGAAGTAGTTCGCGAGAACAGGTTTAGTGATATCATCGGCGGTGGGGCCGAGGCCTCCGGTAAGAATCAGAAGTTCGTTTCGGGGCAGTTCTTCATCCAGGGCTGCACGAATTGCAGTCGCATCGTCTGCTACCGCAATGCGCCGCTGAAGCGTGATGCCGAGGGCTGTGAGTTGGGAGGCAATCCAGGCCGAGTTGGTGTCCACGACCTGGCCAATCAGCAGCTCGTCGCCGATGGTGATGATGCTTGCATTTTTGATCACGATGTCGAAGTTCAGAAAGAGCCCGTTCGCTATTTTTCAATAATGAAATGAAGGCTGTTTCGATGGAAGGAACGGCTATTGCTTTTCAGTAAAGAAAGGAAGCAATCGTTGTCGCATTTCTGCGTGCATGTTCACCTTCTTTTTGGCAGCAGGGTCGTAGAAGACAAGTGTGGTAACGCCTGTATTAAGGAGTTGGCCTTCTTCATTAAAAAGTTCGGAGTGAAATTGGATTTTAGGCCCTTCGGGGAGCTCTTTGAGCGTTGTGCGGACGGTGATGAGGTCGTCGTACAATGCGGGGCGCAGATAGCGAGCCTGCAGCTCTACAACCGGCATGTGGATGCCCATCTCTTCAAGTTGGCGATATGTGAATCCTAATTGTCGGATGGCTTCGGCGCGGCCTACTTCGTAGTAAAGAGCGTAATGGCCGTAGTAGAGAAATCCCATCTGATCCGTTTCGCCGTAGCGTACTCTTATTTTGGTTTCCGAGGAATACATGAATTCAAAAGTAGAGGCGGCTTTATCACAAATCCTTATGTGCAGTCCGGCTTCCATTCGATGTAAATTCCCAATTGATTTTTGATTGCAGAGAGAACTTATGCAGCAGGCTACGCACCCACAACCCATCAGTAAAGAAGAGCAGGAGAAGCGCCAGATTCTACGTGAGTATCGTGCCTTGCTCCGTGCCCTGAAACAGCGATTCAAGAAAGGCGATCGGACACTCCTCCGTCGTGCATTTGAGCTGGCAGCCGATGCCCACAAAGAGACACGCCGGAAGAGCGGAGAGCCTTATATCCTGCATCCGTTGGCTGTTGCGCAGATTGTAGTAGGCGAGATTGGACTGGGCGTTACGAGCGCCATTTGTGCCCTGCTTCATGATGTGGTTGAAGACACAGAATTCACGCTCGAGGACATTGAAAAAGAGTTTGGCTCACAGTGTGCACGCATCATTGATGGTCTCACCAAAATCAGCAATGTGGTTGACCTGAAAGCCAACACCACCATCCAGGCCGAGAATTTTAGAAAGATCCTGCTCACCCTCGTGGATGACCCTCGGGTTATCCTTATCAAGCTGGCCGACCGGTTGCACAACATGCGCACGATGGACAGTATGACGCGCGAAAAGCAGTTGAAAATTTCCAGCGAAACGACCTACATCTATTCGCCATTGGCGCACCGGCTGGGCCTGTACGAAATCAAGAGCGAGCTCGAAGACCTGGCCCTCAAATACACGCAACCCGAAGTGTACATGGACATTTCGCGGAGGCTGAAAGAAACGAAGCGTGAGCGTACGCGTTACATCAATGAGTTTATCCGGCCCATGAAAGAGGAGATTGAGCGGGCTGGTTTTGATTTTGAAATTTATGGCCGGCCCAAAGCCATTCACTCGATTTGGGAGAAGATGCGCACCAAGCACGTCTCGTTTGAAGAGGTGTATGACATCTTCGCCATCCGCATCATTTTGAACTCTACACCTGAGTTGGAAAAGTCGGATTGCTGGAAAGTGTATTCCATCATCACCAACTTCTACAGGCCTTCTACAGAGCGGCTGCGCGACTGGATTTCGGTGCCAAAGGGCAATGGCTACGAAGCCCTACACACGACAGTGATGGGCCCCGGCGGGCGATGGGTTGA
>JAMIQN010000011.1:0-8237 GCA_035914595.1 Chitinophagaceae bacterium
CTCTTCCCTCCTTTCATCTGCTCAGGAAACGGAAACTTTGCTGCCCAATTCAGCCTTATGATGCAACTCCATATCGGTAATTCAATTGCCGGCAGCCCCCGCTTCTTCCTGCTCGATGACACGGCCCAGGTGGAATCACTTCCGCTCAAGGCGAAGGAACGGGCTTACCTGCTCGAAGCCTTCAGCCGGGATCAGTTTTCAGTCGTCATCAATCGCTACGATGAGCAATTCCGCATTTTCCTTTTTCAGAAAAAGAACACCGACGCAGCCACACGGGACGCTATTCGCAAGGGCGGCGCCGATGTAGGCACCTGGCTGAAATCGCTCAAGGCCGCCGCCGCACACATCGAAAATCATAGCACGCTAAGCGAGGCCGCCTACCTCTTTGCGCAGGGCCTGATGCTGGGTATCTATCAGTTCATTCGATATCGCAAGGATGCTGACAAACTGCGCCATCCTTTGCAGGAGATTTCTTTTTCAAAAGGAAGCATAGACGCTGACGGGCTGAAGGAATTAAGCATCCTCACCGAAGCCGCCTACCGCGCCCGCGACCTCGTCAACGAGCCTTTGAATGCACTCTCTGCGGTGGGCCTGGCCGATGCCATTCGCAACCTGGGAAAGGAAGCCGGATTTTCTGTGGAAGTGCTGGACAAGTCAGCGATGCAACAGGAAGGTATGGGCGGCATCCTCGCTGTGAATCGTGGCTCGCAGGATGCGCCGAGCTTTTCGGTGATGGAGTACAAACCCGCCCGTGCGCGCAATGCCAAACCGATCGTGCTGGTGGGCAAAGGCGTTGTGTATGACACAGGAGGCCTCTCGCTGAAGCCTACCGCCAACTCGATGGACCGCATGAAGAGCGACATGAGTGGAGCTGCCTTGGTCAGTGCCGCGATGTATGCTGCGGCACGTCTTCAGCTTCCGCTACACCTGATTGCCCTGGTGCCCGCTACCGATAACCGTCCCGGTGAAAATGCCTACGTGCCCGGTGACATCATCAAGATGTATAGCGGCACGACGGTAGAAGTGCTGAACACCGATGCCGAAGGCCGCATGTTGCTGGCCGATGCCCTCCATTGGGCGAAACGTTACAAACCGGGATTGGTGCTGGATTTTGCCACCCTCACCGGCGCGGCCTCTGTAGCTGTGGGCGAGCATGGCATCGTCTGCATGGGTAGTGCTTCGGATGCAATCAAAAAGCAGTTTCGCAATGCCGGAGAACGTCAATATGAGCGCCTCGTGGAGTATCCTTTGTGGGATGAATATGGAGAGCAGATCAAGAGCGAAATCGCTGATCTGAAAAACGTAGGTGGCCCCACCGGCGGCGCCATCACAGCGGGCAAATTCCTGCAGCATTTCACCGCTTATCCCTGGGTGCACTTCGATATCGCAGGCGTTTCTTTTGCAACCACGCGCAAGCCCTATCTGCCGCTCGGCGGCACGGCTTACGGCCTGCGGATGCTACTCGATTTCCTGAAGCATTATGCAGCGGAATAAGGACAGCGCTTTGCCGGAAACATTGCTTTTTCAAGAAAAAAAGCAGTGATCTGAGGCGCTACACTTTTTCAACAAGCAACTGATCGCAGACCTGCCGGCTCAGCACTTCCCGCTCGTGCCCGGTGTAGGAAACGGTGACACTGCCATCGTAAGGCTCTACTGTTTTCAAATGAAGAATAGTGCCCAGCGCCAGATCCCGACTATTCAGGTAGCGGAGAAAGTCAGTTGTGGTGTGGAGCACCATCGCGAGCCTGAGGGTATCGCCCGGACGGCAGTCGGCTAATCGAGCATGATTCAGATACGGCACGCGGCCCTGCTTATCGGGGATTGGTGCACCATGCGGATCGGTCTTTGGAAAGCCTAAAAGGGCATCCATCCGGTCAAAAAATTCAGGTGCCTGAATATGCTCCACCTGTTCGGCGATTTCATGCACACTTTCCCAGCCAAAGCCCATCTTCTCTACGAGAAACATCTCGGTGAGGCGATGCTTGCGAATGATAAGCGCTGCCTCATAACGCCCGCGGTCGGTCAGCCGGAGCGGCTTGTAGCTCTCATAATGCACAAGGCCTTTCTCCGCCAGCCTTTTCACCATGCTGTTCACCGTGGGCATTTTGATACCGAGATGCCGGCTCAGCTCCAGCACACCTACTTCGCCTTCCTCATTGGACAGGTGAAAGAGGCCTTTCAGATAATTTTCTTCGGCTAAGGAGCGCATCGCGCAAATCTATTGCTGCAAGCTTGCCGTCGTTCATGATGTTCGTGCAGCATAGCTATCTCTCACAGCTACATTTGCCTCGCTTATGAAAAGGCTTTGGATATCTGCGGCAGCCCTGCTCCTGTTGCCCCTCTTCCTTACCACGGCTCAGGCGCAAGACCTGAATTGGCTGCACCGGGAAATTCAGATGCTTACAGCTCCCGATATGGCGGGCCGCGGCTACCTGCATCAGGCGCAGCAACGCGCCTCCAAACACATTGCATCCGTTTTTCAAAAAGCAGGGCTGCAATCCATTCTTCCCGACTCAGGATTCCGGCAGGATTTCAGCTTTCCCGTCGTCACATTCCCGGACTCGATGACGCTACGAATAGATGGCCGGCGACTCAGGCCCGGCCTTGATTTCCTGGTGGATGCTTCCTCAGATTCCTATGAAGCGCGCAGACAAAAGCTGAAAGTGGCAGAGGTTGGCAAGCTGGCCAGTCGCGAGGAGTGGGAGGCGCTGCGCCAAACACTTCGTCCGGGGAAAATTTGGCTGCTTCGTGGCACCGATTCTCTGGCTCACCTCCTCAATATCCGGCTGCGTCACCTGCCTGAACTGCTGCCTCCCGGGGCTTTCATTCTACCCGTTTCCGGCAAGATGACCTGGACGGTTTCTACCAATCTAAACAAAGGGCGCACCGTGCTTTTTGTACAGGACAGTGTGCTGCCTTTACACCCGCATCGTGCAGACCTCATCGTCCATAGCCGGCTGGATACGGCTACTCCCTGCGCCAACGTCATGGCGGTGCAGCGCGGCACGGCCGTCCCCGATTCTTTCATCGTCTTCACGGCACACTACGATCATCTTGGCATGATGGGGACGGAGGCGATGTTTCCCGGCGCCAGCGACAATGCTTCGGGCACTGCCTGCCTGGAATGGCTTGCCACCTATTTCGCACGGCACCCGCAACGCTATTCGATTTTGTTCATTGCCTTCAGCGGCGAGGAGGCAGGCCTTCTCGGCAGCACTTATTTCGTCCAACACCCGGCAGTATCTCTTTCAAAAATTCGATTCCTCATTAACCTGGACATTATGGGCAATGCGCAGGACGGTGTGACTGTAGTGAATGCCACCGGCCATCCTACAGAATTCGCACGCCTGCAATCATTGAACAAGAAAAAGAATTATCTGCCTCAGATCCGCAGCAGAGGCAATGCCGCCAACAGCGATCACTATCCCTTTTCAGAGAAGGGGATACCCGCATTTTTCCTGTACAGCAATGGAGGCCCCGGCTTTTATCATGACGTCTTCGACAAGGCTGAAACACTGAGCCTGACTCATGTGGATGGAGTGCTGTCCCTCCTGATAGATTTCGTGAGGACGCTTCAATAAAACAAAGCGGAATCAGGCCACGTACTTGACGTACACGAATAGGACGGCATACAGGATCGTGGCTATTACCACGCCTTTCAACGCAAGGTCCATCCGTTTTTTGCTGAAGATGAGAAAGGGAATCAGATTGACAAGAACAGAAAGGGTAATCACCTTGCCTGCCAGATCTCCCGAAGTTTTCATTCGCCCGATGAAGCCCTCCAGCCCCAGGCCGCTGCCCAGAATCAGATAGACGATTACGAATCCGAATAGCGGAAGAATGAGGCCAATAATGAGGCCTACAACTGCTTGGTTCAAACGCATGGCGGGCGAAGATAGGCCCACGTTTACCTTTGCGCCCAACTTGAATAACCGTCTATGAATTTCCCCCTCAATAATCTTCCTGAACGCACCCAGCATCCCCGCAGCCACGGCCTCACGATGGTCATGGATAAGGGCATGGGCCTCGATGATGTGCGCAACTTTCTGTCGGTAGCAGCACCCTATGTGGACGTGGTGAAGTTGGGCTTTGGCACAGCCATGGTGACGGCGCATCTGCGCGAAAAGATCGCGATCTACCATACCCACAAGATTCCCGTCTATTTCGGCGGCACCCTCTTCGAAGCCTTCCTCATCCGCAATCAATTTGAAGACTACTTGAACGTCATCAAGGACTACAACCTCTCGCACGTGGAAGTGAGTGACGGCTCCATCATTATTCCGCACGCGGAGAAATGCGGCTATATCGAAAAGCTGGCGAAAGTGGCGACCGTTCTTTCCGAGGTAGGCTCCAAAGACGAGACGAACATTATGCCTCCCTACAAGTGGATTGAGTTGATGAAAGCCGAACTGGAAGCAGGCTCCAGCTACGTCATTGCCGAAGCGCGCGAAGCCGGCAACGTGGGCATCTATCGCGGCACAGGCGAGGTACGTCAGGGTCTGGTTCAGGAAATCCTCACGCAGATTCCTTCTCAAAAAATCATTTGGGAAGCTCCTCAAAAATCACAGCAGGTTTATTTCCTGGAGCTGCTGGGGCAAAACGTGAACCTCGGCAACCTGGCACCTGCAGAAGTGATTCCGCTCGAAGCGATGCGCGTGGGCCTTCGCGGCGACACCTTCCACCTGTATCTCAACAACAAGGTGAAGGCGACCAACCATGCCTGATTTGTTCGGCATCATCGGCCGTCCGCTGGACCACTCTTTTTCTCCTGATTTTTTCAGCAAAAAGTTTGCGTCCGAAGGCATCGCGGCTGTGTACGAACGCTTCCCTCTGGAAAAAATTGAGGCATTCCCCGAACTGCTGAAAAGCCGGCCCGAACTGCGCGGTCTCAACGTCACGGCGCCCTATAAGGCGGCTGTCATTCCTTATCTGAATTCACTGTCCAAAGAAGCGGAGCACTTGCAGGCTGTGAATTGTATTGCCATTCACAACGGTAAGCTGCATGGGCATAATACTGACTGGCAAGGCTTTGCAGAAAGTTTGCCACCGTTGAGCTCCTCTGACCGTGCTCTCATCATCGGGAATGGGGGAGCTGCACGGGCCGTGCATTATGCTTTCGAACAACTACACGTTGAATGTGCCCATGTGTGCCGGCAACCCGGCGCCTGCAATTATTCCTTTGAAAACCTAAGTGCGGAAAGGCTGCAGCCGTTTTCCATCATCGTCAATGCAACGCCGCTGGGCACCCTGGGCAAAGGCCTGCCACCCTTGCCTTACCACGCATTGCGCAGCGGGCAGATGCTGTACGACCTCGTCTATAATCCTGCGGTGACGCCATTTTTGGCCGAGGGGATTGCACGATCGTTGCGTGTGCAAAATGGCTTGGAAATGCTACGGCGCCAGGCCTTGCTTTCCTGGGAAATATGGCAGCAGCCTTGAGTAAGAGGCTGAAAATCTGAGTTCAGGGTACCGGATCGTAGCCGTGACCGCCCCCCGGCCGGCATCTTGAAATTCGTTTGATGGCCAGCCAGCCACCTTTCCAGGGGCCCCACTTACGGATGGCTTCTACGGCATAGGCCGAGCAAGTGGGCGTGTATCGGCAATTGGCGCCCAGCAAGGGAGAAAGCAACAGTTGGTAAGCACGAATGGCTCCCAGAAAAATGGCAGAAACCAGCTTACGCATCACGCAGCAAAGGTTTCAGTTTTTCGATGGCCCGGTCCAGCGTCGCCTCAATGAGCACATAATCGGGCAGTTCGTGGTGGGTGTACATCAGGAAAAGGTGTAGTTGTTTTCCCTGAGGGATGGCCGGCCAAAGTGCCTGCTGGCGGTGGCGCCAGGCTTCGCGGAGGAGGCGCTTGGTGCGTCCGCGGTCCACAGCCTTTCGAAACTTCCTTTTAGGAGCTGAAAAGCCGGCCCGAACCGGTTCTTCGGTTGTGTGGGAATCCGTCAGCCTCCAGATGACGCGGAGGGGGAAAACAGAAAACGCCCTTCCGGATTGGAAAAGCGTTTCAATCTGTTGCTGCCGTTTGAGGCGACGGTCAGCGCCGAGGCTGAATGCAGTAGCCTTTGACATAAAGGCGTCGGGGCAGGCTCTTATTTAAGCTTACGCTCATCGCTCACGGTGAGCTTGTGGCGGCCCTTTGCACGGCGGGAAGCCAGCACTTTACGGCCATTAGCCGTTTGCATGCGCTTGCGGAAGCCATGAACACTCTTGCGGCGGCGATTGTGCGGTTGGAATGTGCGTTTCATATACTACGATGCGTGTTAAGTAGGCGCCCGTGGGGCTGAAATTTCGTAAAAAAGGAGCGCGAAGATAGGGGAAATTCACCATCCCTTCAGAAAGTAATTGCGACTCCTTTAAACCGCAGCCCGTAACGGGTGATAAAGATGCCGACATTCCAAAGGCCTTCGGCAAGCGCCCTGACATGAAAGGTGAGCGGCCCCGACCCCGGACTTCATTCTCTTACCTTTGCGCCCGTTTCTGAAAAGCATACATGGATCGTAACACCATCACCGGCTTTGCCCTCTTAGCCGTTCTTGTTATTGCCTACTTCACGTACAATAACTACTCGCAAAACAAATTCGAGCAGCAGCGGAAGGCAGATAGCACGGCTCAGGCGAAGCTTCACCCCGTACCGCCGATTGACAGCGCCAAGAAGCTGGCTTTGGCCGACACGGTGCAAAAGCAAATGCCCGCCCTCAGCGACTCGGCTATTGCTACTATGGCACCGGCCCTGCGCCCCGGTAACGGCCAAACGGTGACTTTGGAAAACAAAAACCTTCAGCTCCAGTTTACATCCAAAGGCGCCTACCCGACCCGCGCCTGGCTGAAGGACTACAAGACTTATGGCGGCAAACCACTGATCTTCTTCGATGGCGCGGGCAATTCTTTTTCTGCTATTGTGCCGCTCGGCAATGCGCAGGCTGCGACTTCAGATCTTCTTTTTAATGCACAGCAATTAGCTCCAAACAAGGTCAGCTTCGTGGCTGATCTGGGCTCAGGCCGCGCCGTGAATCTGGTGTACACACTGCCCGACGAAGGCTACATGATGCAGTGCGAAATGCGCCTTCAGGGCATCGCCGCCAGCAGCCTGCCGATCCGCTGGAATGTGGCGCCGCTGCCTACCGAGCGGGACATTCATACCGAGCGTATCAGCACCCAAATTCATTTCAAATACAAGGGTGGCGCGCACGACTATTTTACCGTGAAGAGCGATGGGATTCACAAGACGCCGTCTGAGAAACCGCTTCATTGGATGGGCTTCCGTGCGGAATATTTCACCACCGCACTGATAGACGAAGCCGGCTTTACCCGCCCCGACATCCGCGCCAATTTCAAGGATAAAGACACGACGCTGGTGGCGCAACAAAATGCCACGGCTGAGCTGCCGCTGAATCAGGATGGGAGCACCTCACTGCGTTGGTACATAGGCCCCAACAAATACAATACGCTCAAGCAATACGGCATAGGCCTGGATGATATGGTGCCGATGGGTGTCGGCATTTTCGCCTTTACGCGCTACGTCAATAAATGGCTCATCGTCCCGGTGTTTGACCTGTTGACGGGATTTGTAGGCAACTACGGTCTCATCATCATCATCATGACGATTTTCATCAAGCTGCTCACGTCATTCTTTACGTACAAGAGCTACCTCAGCTCGGCTAAGATGCGCGTGCTGAAACCCGAGCTGGATGAGCTGCGCGCCAAGGTGGGCGGTGACCAACAAAAGATGGGCATGGAGCAGATGAAACTATATCGGGAAGCGGGCGTCAACCCGATGGGAGGCTGCCTGCCAACGCTATTCATGCTGCCATTTCTGATTGCGATGTACTCGTTTATTCCGAGTGCCATTGAATTCCGACAGCAATCGTTCCTGTGGGCGAAGGACCTTTCCACCTACGACAGTATCGCTCGCCTGCCCTTCGCCTGGTTCGATCATATTTCTCTGTTCACGCTGCTGATGACGGCATCCTCGTTGTTCCTGGCGCTTTACAACAAGAACATGACGCCGCAGGACCCCAACAATCCAATGATGAAATACATCCCATACGTATTTCCCGTAGTGCTGCTGGGTGTGTTCAACAAGATGGCGGCAGCCCTGACTTTTTACTACTTCTTCTCCAACCTGGTGACGATTGCACAGCAGTACATCATCCAAAATTTCATCATTGACGAGGCCAAGATTCATCGCCAAATCAAGGAGGCCAGACTAAAGCCAGCCACCCCCAGTAAGTG
>JAMIQN010000012.1:0-2617 GCA_035914595.1 Chitinophagaceae bacterium
CCTGCTTTTCAGGTTGGCGGGGAGCCACATCCCCTCTTTTGCAAAAGAAAATTTTGCCGACGACCCAACGACAAGGGCCATTAGGCACGTCTTGAAAAAGAGTATCGCCCGAGCAGAGAAAAGTCGCTTCATTCCGGTTCGTTTTTGGAATAAAAATAGCCGCTGACCGGCCAAGTTTGGGGCGAATAGGTATATTAGCCCACTGTTGTAAAGCCATCTACTTTTACCATCCATGAAGAAACGCCTACTACTGGCTTTGGCTGTGCTCTTAATGCTGCCTTTGGGCTTGCGCGCGCAGAGTTATTTTGACTTAGAGACTGATACGGCGTGTGTAGGGCAGCCGATACATCTGATGCCGCATACCATGAATGCGAGCAGCTACTATTGGGGCTTTTGCTCCGGCTATCTTGTCAACACGCCGATCGAAGAAAACCTGGGCAGCACCTTTGGTTTTGACAACCCATCTGCCATCGAAATCGCCAAAGACGGCGACAACTACTACGGTTTTGTAGTCAATACCAATGGCAATCAGTTGCTCCGCCTCAACTTCGGCAAGAAGCTGAATAACACGCCCACGGTAACCAACTTCGGCAGCCTGGATACAACGGTTTCGCCCTCACCCAATTCACTTTATCTGCTGCAGGATTCCGGCAAGTGGTTTCTGTTTGCATGTGGTGGTGGTGCAGGAGCCCCTTCAACGGTTTCCCGCTTTGATTTTGGAACCAGCCTTGCCAATGTGCCGAATGGCGTGTTGTTCAAAGACCCGTCAGGCATGTTCCTGAATGACCCTCAGGGCATTTTTGTAGCCCGCGATGCAGATGTGTATTATGGCTTTGTGGTGAACAAGGGGGATGACAAGCTCATCCGGCTCAATTTCGGTAATAACATTTCGCGCACGCCTTCATTCACAGACCTGGGCAATCAGGACACTTTGCTGGCAGGGCCTAACGACATTGCTCCCATTTACGACAATGGCAACTGGTACTTGCTGGTACCCAATACCAAGCGCCAAGGCTCAGGATTTAGTAGCTACTATAACATCAACAAGATTTACTTCGGCAATTCACTTTCAAATTATCCCACGGTAACAAGGCTTACAGGCTATCGGAATTTCACCAACGTTCCGACTGCCATCAGCGTAACCAAAGATTGTGGGGAATACAAAGCATTTGTCACGAACAGCGGTGATAACACGATACTACGGATAGATATGCCGCGGCTTTCTGACGACTACTTTTCAGGCGAAATCCCTGCCAACACAGCGTTTAATCAACCAGAAGACATCTCACGTATCATTCGCGACCGCGACACCTTGTACTCGTTCATTGTCAATCCGGGCAATAATTCTTTGAGCCACCTGATCTTCCCTCAATGCCATAACAGCAGCATTCAGTCATCCACTCAAGCAATTCCTCCCGCATTCACCTACGACACTGCCGGCAAATACAATATCTATTTGGTAGTGAACGAAGGCCTGCCCAACATGGAGGTGGATTGCCAGCAGATTGAAATCCGCAATATCCCGCCACTGACCTTGAGTCATGATACCCTGATTTGTCAGGGAGATACGGCCCGTCTTTATATCAATACAGAAGATGCAGTGGCCTACAACTTCACGCCCCACTACAAGATCAGCGATACGGCAGGATCATCCGTGTATGTTTATCCGGACCTGAGCACCGATTACCACATTCAAATTCCGCTTACCAACGGATGCGTCATTGATACAGTGATCAAGATTTCGGTGAGCGATGTACGTGCAGATGCCGGACCGGACCGCTCTATAGCCGATGGTGCCAAGACCATCCTTGGAGGCCCAAATACGCTGATCGCATCCAACATGACCTATCAGTGGTCGCCACCTGAAAACATTGACAACATCTTCACCCTCTTCCCAACGGTGAATCCTCGTACCACAAAGACCTATTTCCTGACCGTTACCAACACGCTCGGCTGCGTTTCGCGTGACTCCGTTGTGGTGTCCGTAAAGTGCAATGGCTTTAACCTGCCCAACGCATTTGCTCCCCGCAATCATAGTGGTGAACCAACCACGTTCGGCATGAAGAACCGCCAGATTGCTGTGCTGTACTACTTCCGGATTTTTGACCGTTGGGGCCGGATGGTGTTCAGCACCGATGACCCAACGAAGGAATGGGACGGCACCTACAATGGTAGCGATGCACCCTTCGGTGTGTATGTGTGGGAGGCTGAAGGCGCCTGTGTCAATCAGGAGCGAATGAAGGCCACCGGCAACGTTACCCTGATCCGGTAAGCGTTGACATTCAAACTAACTTAGCGGCGCAGCCTCTCTAAATCGGGCTGCGCCGCTTTGCGTTTATGACCGCTTATATGTTTCAGCTCGAGCTGCCGGAACTTACCGAAGAAATCGAAGCTGCTATACCGAAACAACGACTGCGCGTTTCTGAACTTTTTACGGAAGGAAGATTGGTTAGCTACAGCCTCTCTCAGTCGCGGCGAATGCTATGGTGCGTTGTGATGGCGGAAAATGAGCAGGATGCCATGGAGCAGGTTGCCAAGTTTCCCCTCCACCCCTTCTTTAGCGACATCCTTTGCCAGCCGTTGATGTTTCACAATACCGTGTCCAGCACCCTCCCCG
>JAMIQN010000013.1:0-3909 GCA_035914595.1 Chitinophagaceae bacterium
TTGCTGGCATTGCTGTATGCCTGGCAGGGAGCGGCTCAGACGCCGCAATACTCCTTCCCGAACATGCCTCAGGATCCGGATTCGGTTCGTTTATATACAAGCTATCCATGGAGAAATGATACACGTGGTACGTTTATCAACATTAGGCGCCAGTGCATCTACCGGCCATTTATGTTTCCGGCCGTGCCGGCCGGCAAAGTAACCAGCATCTATCTACGAGCGTGGAGTGGAAATTATGGTGCAGATACTTCCTGCATCTATGACAGTTTCAAGGTTAGCATTAGGTACACCGAAGACACCTGCTATGACACTCATAACGGTCAGGTGGCTGTTCCTTTTCTCACCGGTTTGACCACAGTATTTCAGACCCCGTCCTTTACATTGAGCCATCCTAAATCCGGCACGTGGATTAAGATACCGCTCAATAGAGGCAGCTTTAACTACGATCCAAGACAGAATTTCGTGGTGGAAGTGCAGGGCGGTCCGAGAGGGCCAAACAATGGAATTCAGATAATGGGTTGGGGCTTCGGAGGAACCGTACAACGCATGTTGGTCGACTCCGCGCACCTTACAAAGACCAAAGTCTCATATGGCGCTCTTAGCGCCCTAGGTTTCGACCTTGCGCCTGTTGGCGTCACCGAGCAAAGCAATATTCAGGGGGTAGGTCTCTTTCCCAACCCCGCCCCCAATGGTCGGTTCAATATCTCTTTAGATGCAAAGCAGGCCATGCAGGCGGTGCGCGTTACTATTTCAGATATCACGGGCCGGCAAATCCAAAGCAGGCGATTTGCCCATCCCGGCACGCACTTTTTTGAGGAAATCAACCTGAGCAGTGCGGCCCCGGGCATCTACTTCGTCCGCATCGAGGCAGATGGAACGGTGATAACCAGAAGGGTGAGTGTGGAGTAGGGAGGAAAATATTGCTTCGTGTCCTAAGCCTGCTGTCCCTATTCCGGACAGCAGGCTTTTTAATGGCTCAAGACCTGCTGTGCGGCCTTTGGGAATTTGAAAATTCAGGAGTGGAAAACGCAAAACTTCCGTAGCCTTTGCAACGGGGGGGAACCCCTTACTCTTCAGGCGGTTCCAGCTTCAGGCGTCGCATTTTAGGCGCAGAAAACCAGGTAACGCCCGCCACAATCAAAGTCATGCAGCCCCCGAAGATGATTGCCGGAACGGTGCCCATCCATTTGGCTGTAAAGCCGCTTTCCACCTCACCCAATTCATTGGACGAAGACACAAACATGGTGTTGACGGCAGACACGCGTCCGCGCACCGCATCCGGCGTATAGACCTGCAGAATGGTGCCGCGAATGACCACACTCACCGCATCGAAGGAGCCGCTTAGCACCAGCATGGCCATGGAAAGCGCAAAATTTCGCGACAGACCGAAGATGATGATAGAAAGTCCAAAGCCTGCCACGCAGAGCAACAGCTTCGGTCCCGGATGGGTCTTCAGTGGTTTGTTGGCAATGGCAATCAGCATGATAATAGCGCCTATGCCGGGTGCTGCGCGCAGCCAGCCATAGGCAATCTCTTCCGTGCCCGGCGGCAGATGCAGCACCGTATGCACCACTGCCGGCAGTAGTGCCGTAGCCCCCCCAAACAAAACCGCGAACATGTCCAGCGCCAGAGCCGCCAGGATGATTTGCGTCCGGAACACGAAACGCAAGCCTTCGCGCAGGCTTTCCAGTATTGGCTCTTTGACCCTATTCAGAATGGCCTGCGGCGGCACCCTCAGGATCAGAACCATCGCAGTAAGAATCAGGGCGGCTGCCACACACAGGCTGCCGCTGATGCCAATGGCTGCAATCAGAAACCCTGCGAGCAGGGGGCCTGCAATGGCGCCCATCTGCCAGGCCGTTGAATTCCAGGTGCCTGCATTGGCATAATGCCGGCGCGGCACCAGCAGTCCTACTAATGCAAAGGAGGCCGGCGACAAAAAAGCCCGTAGCGTGCCACCGATGAAAATGCCGGCATAGATGAGGTGCACCATGTGCCAGTTGCCCGCTCCCAGCAGGTTGAAGGACAGACTCAGATAACCCAGGCTGAGACAGAGATAGGCAGCAATGCAGAGCGCAATCACCCTGCGTTTTTCATGCTGGTCCACGAAGTAGCCGGAGAACAGAGAAAACCCAATGGCGGGCACCGCTTCGAACAGGCCCAGAAGGCCTACGGTAGCCACATCGCGCGTCAGGACATACACCCAATAGACGATCACCGTCGTCTGCATATTGAGCGCCATAATCAGGAAAAACCGCATGCTCAGGTAGCGCCGAAACAGCGGGATGTTGAGCACCCTGTTTTTTACGAGAAAGCGGATGAACGAAGCCAAGGGCGGGCAGCAGAAAATTTGGCGCAAACTTAGGCCGAGGTCCGCCGACGCCTCAAAGCTCTTTGCCGCAATTGCAGAGCATTTTTCATCTGTTACCCAACGCAAAGGAGGCATTCAGCCGTCTTCATTCCTGCGAATTCCGGAGAGAGGCCCAGGGCAGCCATCGCGACTGTGCCGTCGAGAGATTCCCTGCCTTCACCGATTTAAGTTATCTTATACCTCCCAAATGACCCGGCGGCCTGAAGCCGCGCTTATCTTGCAATTTCAAGCTTGAGGCTCATGAAAAGATTGGTTTTCACCCTTCCCCTGGCATTGGCAATGGCCATTGCAGTCAGCCCTGTATGGGGCCAGGTAGTAGCCTATCCCGGCAAGGTTGCCGTTCACAAACCCAAAAAGATTCAACCCATCCGCACGGAATTATCGGTGGGCTATCGGCTGGCCACAGATGGCTGGGGGCTGTTTGTGGAGAAGGGTTATGTGCGCAGTGAAGACTACCGCGAGAGCGACAAATTCCACAATATGCGCATCGTGCAGATTGAACTGGATGAGCACAAGGACCCCAAGGAAGAGAAGACCAAAATGAGCGACCAGCAGCCCGGCAATGAGAGCACCCGGCCTTTCACCTTCGGGAAAATCAACAACTTCTACGCCTTGAAAATTGGCTATGGCTTCCGCAAAATGATTGCCGGCAAGCCGGAAGAAGGCACCGTTTCTATCCACTGGGTCACCACCGGCGGCATTGCGGTAGGCATGGAAAAACCTTACTACCTGGACGGTTATGTGCAGCAGGACAATCCCGGAACCCTGCTTCCCGCCACTTTCAAATATTCGGAAGAAACGAAAGCTTCCTTCCTGAATCCGCAGTACATCCGGGGGCGTGCCGGCTTCTCGAAAGGGCTGGATGAAATTCAGTTTGTGCCCGGCATCCACCTGCGCACCGGCCTGCATTTCGACTTTTCCAACAATCGCAGGACGGCATTGGCCATCGAGACCGGAATTGCCGGCGATTACTACACCAAGGCCATTCAGATTATGGCTAATCAGGAAGCGAAGCCCTACTTCGTCAATCTCTTCGTGTCGCTTCAATTTGGCCGCCGCTGGTAGCACGGCTCATTTTGAAGCACTATGCAGGAGCTTCCGGTAATATCCTCAGGGATAAACGTTGAGACCAAGATTAAGAAGCCGGACTGGCTTCGCGTAAAGTTGCCTACCGGCGAAAATTATCGCCACGTTCGGAGCCTCGTCAACGAGCATAAGCTGCACACGATTTGCGAAAGCGGCAATTGCCCCAACATGGGCGAATGCTGGGGCGCCGGCACGGCCACCTTCATGATTCTGGGGAATATCTGCACCCGTTCCTGTGGCTTTTGTGCCGTGGCTACGGGCCGCCCCCTGCCGCCGGATTATGATGAGCCGCAGCGCGTAGCCGAGGCCATTCATCTGATGAAGGTGAAACATGCCGTTATCACTTCCGTGGACCGCGACGACCTTAAAGACGGAGGCTCCATCATCTGGCAAAACACCGTCAATGCCGTGCGGGCCCTCAATCCGGGCACCACATTGGAGACACTGATTCC
>JAMIQN010000014.1:0-4688 GCA_035914595.1 Chitinophagaceae bacterium
CAAGTGCCGGAGAACACGCTGTACAATCCAAAGTACAAGTAAAAGCCTTGTTCCCTCGTGCCTATCGTTTGCACGCAGGATACCGCCGTTGTTATCCTTTCCTTTAATGGCCGCAAATGGCATGAGTTGTTTCTGCCGCTCATCGTGGCAGAAGCCGCATCGGGCTATGAGGTTATCGTAGCAGATAATGCCTCAACAGATGACACTGCTTCATGGATAAGCGAGCATTTCCCAACGGTTCATCTGCTCCGCATCCCTGTCAATAAAGGGTTTACGGGTGGATATGTGGCTGCGCTCAGCCAGATTGAAGCACGCTATTATGTGCTGTTATCTTCTGATTTTGAAGTGACCCCCGGTTGGTTTACGCCGCTTCATACCGCGATGGAAGCGCAACCCCGCCTGGCTGCCTGCCAACCCAAGATTCGTTATTGGCGCGAGCGGGAACTGTTTGAATACGCAGGCGCCGCCGGAGGTTTCATGGACAAATGGGGCTACCTGTTTTGTCGTGGCCGCATCTTCAGCACACTTGAAAAAGACGAAGGGCAGTATGACGACAACAGCGAAATTTTTTGGGCCAGCGGCGGCTGCCTGATGGTGCGAAGCGATCAATATCATGCAGTGGGCGGGCTGGACGTGTCGCTATATGCACACATGGAGGAAGTGGACCTGTGCTGGCGGCTGAAGAATGCGGGCTACAGGATAGGGTATGTGGGCGGAAGCACGGTGTTTCATGTGGGTGGATCGGTGATTTCGTACGGCTCACCCCAAAAGCTGTTTTTTAATTACCGTAATAATCTCATTCTGCTTTTGAAGAATGAACCGGCTGCGCGCCTGTGGTGGTTGTTGCCTTGGCGCATGGTGTTGGATGGCGTTTCTGCAATACAGATGTTGCTAAGCGGCCAGCCTCGCGGTTTCCTTACGGTGCTCAAGGCGCACGGGCATTTTTACTGGAACCTCAGAACCTGGTTGAAGCATCGCCGGCAGGCGCGCTCGGTTGTCGCGACCCCAAACCGGGCAGGGCGCTATGGCGGAAGCATCGTATGGGACTATTTTCTGCGCAGGAAAAAGAAGTTCTCAGACCTGGGCTGGTTGCCGCCGAAGTTGTAGTGAAGAGGTTGGGAAGAAGCTTTTAGCCAGCCTGTTTTGGAAGGAATTCGCAACGAATTTTTGGAGCTTTTTCACAAGCCATTTCCCCTCAAGGTTTCCACTTACTTTTGGCCCTTATGGCTATTGGCAAGCGCTCGAAACCGTCTTATGTGTACGCAATTATTGGTGTCAGCCTGGTGCTTTTTCTGCTTGGTACGCTCGGCTGGCTGGTGATTAACGGGCGCTCGCTGACTCGCGAATTCAAAGAGAACATTACCGTCGTTACGGACTTTCACGATAACGTGCCTGCGGAAAAAACGCAGCAGCTTCAGGCCATCCTCGACAAGCAGCCTTTCATTCGCCACACGAAGCTTATTTCAAAAGAAGAAGCGCTCAAACTGCAAAGCCAGATTGAGGGAGAAAACATCGGTGAGTTTCTTGGCTACAATCCGCTGTTTGCCTCGCTGGAGCTGAATGTGTATGCGGAATATGCCAACCGCGACAGCCTTGAAAAAATCAAACAGTTTATCCTACAGAGCAATATCGTTCGTGATGTGAGCTACCCAACGCGCAATGTGGAGCAGATGAACGCCAATTTCCGGCGTATTAATCTCATCCTCGGGGCCATTGCCTTGGTGCTGGTGATAGCAGTGGTCATCCTTATTGACAACACCGTGCGCCTGGCTATGTTCTCGAACCGCTTTATCATCAAGACCATGCAAATGGTAGGTGCCAATCTTCATTTCATCTCACGCCCTTTCGACCGGCGGGCCATTCTGAATGGCCTGGTCAGTGGCGTCATTGCTGTAGTCGGCTTGTGGTTGCTGATGCAGTTTGCCGAAGGACAATTGCCCGAATTGCGCTCTCTGCACGACACACGTTTGACGCTGTTGCTGATGTTGGGAATGCTGGTGTTGGGCGTGCTTATTTCCTGGCTGAGCACACATCGCTCAGTAGTGAAATACCTCAAGATGAAGGTGGAGGATTTGTATTAAGCAGGAAATGAAGCCCGCATTCTTACCGGACCGACTTATGCTTCGAGCATTTTGAACTGACTTTCCGCAATTTTCATTTCACCTAATATTGCCGCTCTCATGGCCAAGACATCACACCCGGTTGGCAGCAGCCACAAAAGCACGCTTAGCTCGAAGAAATCCGTTGCGCCCAATGTGCCGCGCGGTAATCAGGTTTTCCTTTTCGATAAGCGCAACTATATGTGGATGGGCATCGGCATCGCTTGCATCATCCTCGGCTTTGCTCTTCTTTCCGGCGGCAAAAGCCCCGACCCACATCAGTTTTTGTACAAGGAAATCTATTCCTTCCGTCGCATTACGTTGGCCCCGATTGTGATCCTCATCGGCTTTGCCATCGAGGCTTACGCCATTCTGATGAAGCCCGGTGCAGGAGCCGCAAAGCAGGACTAAGGATTCCCCGCTCCCATACAAAACAGCAAGGGCATGGATATCAGCATCCATGCCCTTGCCTTTTTCGCGTGACAAGCCTTACTGGCTGATGGGATGATAGCGGAGGCCCATATTCCAAAAGAGGAATGCCCACTTGTCGGTTTGCTCATCAATAAGCATCGAGGTAGGCTTGCCGGCCCCGTGTCCCGCCTTCGTTTCGATGCGAATCAGGGTAGGATGCGGGCAGGCCTGTGCTGCCTGAAGCGCTGCTGCAAATTTGAAAGAGTGAGCAGGCACCACGCGGTCATCATGGTCGCCGGTCATTACCAGCGTGGAAGGATAGCAGGTGCCACGATACACGTTATGGACAGGTGAGTATTTGTAGAGGTACTCGAACATCTCCTTGCTGTCTTCAGCAGTGCCGTAATCGTAAGCCCAGCCGGCCCCGGCAGTGAATTTGTTGTAGCGCAGCATGTCAAGCACACCTACTTGCGGGAAAGCCACGCGGAACAACTCGGGGTGTTGCGTGATGGAAGCACCAATCAGCAGGCCGCCATTGGAGGCGCCGGAGATGGCAAGACGATCCGGGCTGGTGTACTTGTTTTGAATGAGGTAATGCGCAGCAGCAAAAAAATCGTTGAAAACATTTTGCTTGTGCATCTTGATACCCTGATTGTGCCATTGGTCACCGTACTCGCCGCCACCGCGTAGGTTGGCTACGGCATACACACCACCGGCCTCCATGAAGCAGAGATTGGAAATAGAGAAGGAAGGTGTAAGCGAGATATTGAATCCGCCATAACCATAGAGCATCGTTGGGTTCTTACCATCCAGCTTAATGCCTTTGCGATAGGAAATAATCATCGGAATGACAGTGCCGTCATCCGACACATACTTCACCTGGTGGCTCTCATAAAGAGAGGCATCGAACCGAACCCGTGGTGCTTTGAAAACAAAAGTCTTCCCGGTTGCTATGTCGTAGTTGAAGATGGTAGGAGGATCTACGTATGAGGTGTAAGAGAAGTACAGGTTGTGCTCTTCTTCCTTTCCGGAAAATCCGGAAGCAGTCCCCAGACCCGGCAATTTGATCGGGCGCTCCAGCTTACCATCGGGCGCATACTGATACACCTTCGTCACGGCATCTTCGGTGTAGTGTGCAAAGAATTTTCCACCACAGGTGGTCACTTCCAGCGGAAAGTTCTTTTCAGGAATTATGGTCTTCCAGCCGGCAGGTTGTGGGTTGGCAGCATCCGCCACAACGAGCTTTCGATTCGGCGCGTTCTGGTTGGTCACGATGTAGAGTTTGCCATTATGGCTCCAGACAACATTTTGCTCGTAGTCGTAGCCGGTTACAATGGGTATAATGGGCGCTTTTTCCATGCCCAGATGCTGGATGTAAAGCTCATTGCCGTAGGTAGCGTTCGCTGCTGTGATGATGAGGAATTGCTGGTCTTCCGTAACGTCTGCACCGATGTAGCGGCGAGGCGTTGTTTCACCGCCGAAGATGAGCCGGTCTGCACTTTGGTCGGTGCCCAGCTTGTGGTACATGAGCTTGTGGTGAGACGTCTTCGCACTAAGCTGCGAGCCGCTTGGCTTGTCGTAAGTGCTGTAATAAAATCCGTCGTTTCCTTTCCAGGCAATGCTGCTGAACTTGAGGTTGCGAAGTGTGTCGCCGAGACGTGCCTTGGTGTGTGTGTTCAGAATGACGGCTTTGTTCCAGTCAGAGCCTCCTTCTGAAATAAGGTAAGCACAGAGCGAGCCATCCTTGGAAAAAAAGATACCTGCCAGCGAGGAAGTGCCATCCTTAGAAAAAGTATTTGGGTCCAGAAACACCTCTTCCTTTGCGTCGCCCTTCTGCCGATAGAGCACACTTTGGTTTTGGAGGCCGTTATTCTTATACATGTAGGTGTAGCCGCCATAACGGAAGGGCGCTGAGAATTTCGGATAGTTCCACAGTTCTGTCAGTCGTTTGCGAATGGAATCGCGAAAGGGAATACGAGAGAGGTATTCATCCGTGACTTTGTTCTCTTCAACCACCCAGTCATGCGTTGCCGGTGAGCGGTCGTCTTCAAGCCAGCGGTAGGGGTCGTGGACGGGAGTTCCAAAGAATGTGTCCACCTGAGGCACCGTACGTGTGTTGGGATATTGTCCGACAAAGTCAGGCCCGGTTTGGGCGGTAGCGTGCATAGCCATCAATAG
>JAMIQN010000015.1:0-6417 GCA_035914595.1 Chitinophagaceae bacterium
AGCGTTCCAGCTTTAGCGCCGGCAACACTTTTTCCAAATCATCGTCTAAGAGATGGAGCCGGTCAATATGAGGGTTTGCAGAAAGCAGCGGTGCAAACTGTGCCTTGGTCAGGTAGTGAATTTGTGCATCGGGAAGCTGGTGACGCAGGCAACGCAGCACCGGCGTAGTCAGTACGATATCGCCAATGGAGGAAAAACGAACGACAAGAATTTTCATGGACACGGTAAAGTTGCCGCCCCGGCCTTGAAAGCAAAAAACAGAAGGGTATCCATGAAGAATTGTAGCTCCGATTTCTTCAAAAAAGGAACCGATGCTTTCCCGAAATGCTTTTCAGAAAAGGCCTGCCCGGTATCACCACGACTTAATGAGCCTGCTGCATCAGCAGATTCACGGTGCGCTGCAGGATGGTGAAGGCAATTTCTGCCATCATATTTTCCTTGTCCAGCGTCGGGTTCACTTCCGTCACTTCAAAGCAGCAGATTTTATGGTATTGCGCCAGCGCTGCCATCAGGTCTTCAGCTTCGCGTTCGCGGAGGCCGTTGCTTACCGGCGTGCCCGTGCCGCGCGATATGCCGGCATCCAGGCTATCCACGTCAAAAGAGACATAGATATCGTCGCAGGCGGCCAGATGCAGCACCACCTGCCGCACGATTTGCTCCACGCCTTTGCGCCGCAATTCCGCCACGGTAATCACCTTCATGTTGAGCTTGCGCAGCAGATATTCTTCCTCTTTTTCGTAATCGCGGAGCGCGATGAAGACCACGTCTTCGGGCAACACCTTCGGTTGAATCTTGCCCAGGTTTTTCAGCTTGCTCCAAAAATCCAGGGTCTGCGCATCGGGTTTGTGAATCTGGCTTTCCACATTATCCAATGCCAGAGCAGTTGCCAGCGGCATGCCGTGCATATTGCCCGAGGGAGAAGTGTAAGGCGAGTGCATATCGGCATGAGCATCAATCCATACGACGCCCAGACGATTTTTAGGCTTCGCCATCCGGATGCCGGCAATAGTACCCCCCGCCGTGCTGTGGTCGCCGGCAAGCACCACCGGAAACAAGCCGCTTTTTAGTGTGGAAGAAACCGCTTCAGCCACCCGCTCATACATCGTGTACACGCCCTTGATGCGCTTGGCATAAGGTGAGGCCACAGGCTCATACAGCAGGTTGTTTTCCGTCTCCACCACATCCGACGGGAAGTTGACGAAGAAGGAGCTCATGAAATCCAGAGCCGCTATCCGAAGGGCATCCACACCCAGGCTGGCGCCCCGGGTGCCCGCACCGATTTCGCTTTTTACCTCAATGATTTTGATGTTGCGCATCCCGGCAAATGTCCGAATTGGAGGCTTAGCAAACGCCTCGCAGCACGAAGCGGTAACGCACAACACATTTTGGAAAAAGCCCCTGACTCATTTAAAAACCATTGGCTTCCATTCGTCAATAATCCAAACACTTACAAGTTCACAACATGTTGGACGAGGCGTAGGGCCTACCTTTGTGCGCTATACCTTTTTTGCTGGATGACGGATTGTTTCAAGAATAAAGTGGTCGTGATTACGGGGGGGTCTTCTGGAATCGGACGCTCTTTAGCATTCGCCGCATTGGAAGCGGGCGCCTGGGTGGCCATCTGTGGCCGCTCGCAGGAGCGCCTTCAGGCTCAGTATGGCAGTGCTTTCAAAGACCGACTGCTGATGATGAGCGCCGACATACGCGATGAGCATTCCTGCACCGTGTTTATCAATGCCGTGAAAATGCGTTTTGGGCGGATTGATATTCTGATCAATAATGCCGGCATTTCCATGCGCGCCCTGTTTCAGGATGCGAGCCTTTCCATGCTTCACGAAGTGATGGAAACCAATTTCTGGGGCACCGTCCATTGCACAAAAGCGGCCTTGCCTTCCATTCTGAAATCAAAGGGTGTTATCGTCGGCGTGTCTTCCATTGCCGGCTATCGCGGGCTGCCTGCGCGCAGTGCCTATAGTGCTTCCAAATTTGCGATGCAGGGCTTCCTGGAATCGCTGCGTACGGAGCTGCTCGATACTGGCGTACATGTGATGTGGGTGTGTCCGGGCTTCACCAGCTCCAACATCCGTACAATGGCGCTTGGTGCCGACGGCAGTGTGCAGGGCGAGTCTCCGCTTGATGAAAGCAAACTGATGGACACCGACGTTTGCGCGTCCCTCATTTTGAAAGCAATCCTTGCGCGCAAAAGAACGGTTGTGATGACGCGCCAGGGAAAGCTCACGGTGTGGCTGAATAAGCTCTTCCCGGCCTGGGCGGATAAGCTCGTTTTCAAACATTTCCGGAAAGAGCCCGGCTCACCCATGACGTCGGCAAAGACGCCGGATGCGGTGCCGGTGGAGGCATAGTCTGCCCCTAAATCACTTTCCCATTTTGCGATAGCGCTGCCTGTACTTTAGCAAGCCTAAAGCCGACTCATGCGCCGCATTTTTCTGTTCGTTTGCCTGGCATTCATACCTGCCCTGAGCGATGCTCAAAACGTGTATCAGGAGGATAGTTCCGTGCAGGTATTTGCGTATGGTTCGCAGCGGCCGCTTGCCTGGGCCGGTGGCCTGAAATCGCCACAGTTTGCGCAAGCCGACCTAAACCGAGATGGCCTGTTGGACCTCGTAGTTTTTGAATGGGGCGATAATGTGCTTCAGACCTATCTCAACAAAGGCACTTCGGCTGCGGCACGCTATGAGTACGCTCCACAATTCGCGCGAAATTTTCCGCACGTGCAGGACTATTTGAAGCTGGAAGATTTTGACCGGAACGGCACCCCGGACCTCATCCACAAAGGCATCAGCGGTTTTGAAATCTGGAAGGGTGCCTACAATGCCAACAATGAACTGACCTTTTCCTTTTTTAGGCAACTGCGCTATCATCTCGGCTCATCCGGAACGATCAATGCTTATAGCCAGGCTTCCGACATCCCTGCTGTGGTGGATGTGGATGGTGATGGCGACCTGGATTTTTTTGCCTACGACGTGACCGGCGGCTTCATCACTTTTTACAAGAATTGCCAGGAAGAATTGGGCCTCCCCAAAGACTCCATCCTGGTGTGTATTCCAAGCAATTGCTGGGGCCACATGTTTCAGGGTTTTCAGCGGAGTTATTCAATAGGTCTGGCACCGAGTGCCTGCTCCAGCTATGGCACTTTCAGCCTTTGCAAAAAAGGGCCGGAACCAAAGCAGACCCGGCATCAGGGAAACTGCATGTTGATGATGGATTTTGAGGGCGATGGCGATGTGGATCTCTTTGACGGCAACATCACCTTTCCGGATATTCAGTTTCTGCGCAATGGCCGCAAGGATTACAACTGGCCTACGGACTCCATTGTGGCGCAGGACACGGCCTGGCTGACCGGCGGGCATCATGCCTACATCCCGCAATGGCCTTCGGCTTTTTATGTGGATGCCGATGGCGATGGCAGGAAAGATTTGCTCATTACACCGCACTATTCCACTTCCGGAGAGAACTACAAGACCGTTCTTTTTTACAAGAATACCGGCACCGCAGCGGCACCTGTTTTCAGTTATCAAAACGACACTTTTCTGGTGGACCAGATGCTTGATTTTGGCAGCGGCTCCTATCCGTTTCTGTACGATTACAATAAGGATGGAAGACCGGATTTGTTCGTAGGCTCGGACGGCTATTTTCAACCCAATGGAACACTGCGCAGCCGTGTGGCTTATTTCGAAAACAAGAGTGTGGGCGGACGAACACGCTTCACGCTTGTAAGCCTTGATTTTCTCGGCCTTTCAGCCAATAACTATGAAGGTGCGGCCCCTACGATTGGCGATCTGGATGGCGATGGCAAAGACGACCTGCTCATTGGCCACACCGACGGCACCATCAGCTATTTCAAAAACACGGCTTCGCTGCCAAGCCAGCAGCCGGTCTGGGCCTTGGAGCAGCCTTATCTGCGGGATGAAAATGGCGACACGATTGACGTAGGCTACTATGCCAGCCCTTACATCTACGATATAGACAAAGACGGAAAGCCTGATTTGCTCTGCGGCAGCCAAACCGGTTGGATCACTTTCTACAAAAACAATCCAACGCCAATTGGCCCCGTGTTGAGCTATCAGACGGATAAGCTGGGAGGCGTGGAAGCCGTACCGGCCAACAATATCTCCGGCTTTTTCAGCCTTTGGATTGGCAAGATTGACAGCACGGGCGCCGAGTATTTGGTAACGGGCAATGGAGCAGGGAATCTGGTGCGCTTTACCGGCTTTCAGGCAGGCAATGTGACGACACCCTACGTTCGGGTAGATAGCTTCTACGACCAGGTGGACGTGGGCCAGCGCAGCACCCTTGCAGTAGGCGACGTAGATGGTGACGGGAAGCTGGAAATGATTATGGGCAATCGGCTGGGAGGGATTCAGCTTTTTAAGAAAAGGCAGTTGGTAGGAGTGCCGAAGCTGCAGCCGCAACAGGGGCATTGCATGGTATATCCCAATCCGGCGCAGCAGGAGGCTATCGTTCGATGGGATCCGGCTTTTGCAAAAGGCAATAGTCGCCTGCGCATCCGGCTGATGGATGCTACCGGACGAATAGTGCGAAGCTGGCAGGGCGAGGCCGTAGTATTGGCGGCTTCTTTGCCGATAACCGGACTGGCAGCGGGCGTGTACTGGGTGGAGGTGGAAGGGCCGGATGTGCGCCGCGTGATGCCCCTTTCTGTAATGCCATAGTCATAAACTGCATTTGACAGGGCCTTGAACCAAACCATTGGCCGCGAATGTTCCGTCCATTTGAGATAACGCTAAAATTCAATGTTTTTGGAGCGCGGTTGAATCGCGGAAAAAATTACGAAGCGCCCTGATTGTTTTTTGGAAATACCTATTTTTAGACCGCCTACTCCGCATGTTGCGAAGTGCGGTCGGCATACTCAATTTCGTACACGACGAACCTTATGAGAAAATCAATTTTACCTGTCCTGTTATTGCTGTTGGCAGGCTTTGCGGCTCAAGCGCAAGTGCTTATTAGCGAAGGCTTTGAAGGAAGCTCTTGGCCCCCTACCGGATGGACAAACACGGGCACGGGAACCAACTACGGAAGCTACTCTAACAGTTGGATGCAAACGCAGTCCGGCAATGGCTACGGCTACCCAACGCCATCCGCACATGGAGGTAATTATACCGCCAACTACGACTGCTACTGGATTGCCAATGGTGGTACGGCAGACCTGATTACTCCGTCCGTCAGTTTTACTGCTACAGGGAATAAAGTGCTCAGCTTTTGGGTGTATGAGTACAATAGCGGCTACTACAATGATAGTTTGGTGGTGTACCTGAATACTTCGGCAAGTATTACCGGAGCAACCCGAATAGCCAGTTTGGCTCCGACCAATGCTGCCTCCGCCGGCTGGACGCAGTACACCTACACGCTTCCATCAAGTTTTACCGGCTCAACCAACTATATCATTTTTCATGGAATATCCGACTTTGGGTACGACATGTTCCTGGATGATGTGTTGTTGGTCAATCAACCGCCGTGTACGAGTACTGTGACCGCTGGGACCGCTTCTGCATTAACTGATTCTGCCTGTGCCAACCAACCATTGACGCTAACTACTACAGGAGCTACTGTTGCCAGTGGCCTTTCGATGATTTGGCAGTCGTCGCCTGCCGGAGCAAACACTTGGAGTAACATTACCGGAGCCAACACGACGACTTATACTCTGACTTCCGGCATTTCGGCTGCTACGGATTTCCGATTCATTATCACTTGTATTGCAACGTCCGCAAGCGATACCTCGAATGTGGTCAATGTATTGATGAATAACTACCTGAACTGCTATTGCACTCCGATTACTACCTACGGCTGCAATTACGGAGATGCCTTTGATACGATAGGTTTTACCGGCGTGGGGGGCACTTCGATTGCTCAGGCTAACCCTTGCCCGACCGGAAACAACGGAGGCTACACAAATTATTCATACCTCCCGCCGCTGAAGCTGGTTCAGGGAATGACTGCAAATGGTGCAGTTTCGGCTGGCACCTCTGGCGACTACACTGCCATGTGGATAGACCTCAACAATGATGGCACCTATTCCTCTACCGAGAAACTTTGGGCGCCGACTTCGCAAACCGCTTACTCACCTTCTGTAACTACAATTGTGTACACGGTTCCTGCAACGGCACCTGTAGGCCTGCATAGAATGCGTGTTCGTTTGAATTTTTATCCGAGTACGAGTGTGGTTGACCCCTGTCTGACTGAATACTATGGAGAGGCTCGTGACTATACGGTCAAGATTCTTTCTTCCACACCACCACCGCCAACTTATGCGAGCAATGCGCCTATTTGCCCGGATGGCACACTCACATTCACCCTTACGGATACTTCAGGCTATCCCAGCCCCACCTTTAATCTGAGTGGCCCTGCTACGGGTGGTTCTGTAGTAAGCAATACAACCGG
>JAMIQN010000016.1:0-3608 GCA_035914595.1 Chitinophagaceae bacterium
CTAAAAGACCTGCCATGCTGCCGATTATAATATCGCTAAAATCAATCCCCAAGTGCAACGCCAAGAGGCCATAAAAATAGTTTGATATGAAGTGGTTTTGCTCATTCATAAATAGAATCAATTCGGCATATTTGACTCAATGCTTTATATTGGAGCCAACACCTTCACTATTCATCATACCAAAACCTATTTACTATGAAGCAAGTCTATGCAACGATGGTTGCACTCATCTTCTTGGCAGCGGCCAATTCATGTCAAAACAGAAACGAAACCTACCGAAACCCACATCTCGGCCCGGCAAAGGGAGGAGAAGTAATAGTCAAAGAGGGCGAACATGAGGAGGAAGCCGAGGAATACGACGAGCCAAATCAAGCCATGTGGCAGGAATTTGAGCAAACCAGAGACCCCAAGACGAATCGGGTGCCGCGCGAAACGCTGTGGCCAATTATCGAATACACGGATCAGTTGAAGCAGGACCTGCGCGGTTCTATAATGGCTGCCGCTAAGGGCACCTCTGTTGCCTGGACGGAGCGCGGCCCGAATACAGATACGGCTGATGTAAACAACGGCAACACGCGAAATGGCAATGGTTCCACATCGGGCCGGATTCGGGCCGTCATGGTGGATGTATCCGATACTACCGGAAATACCGTCTTCGTTGGTGGCGTGGACGGCGGCATCTGGAAAACGACTAATATCAATAACTCAAGCCCGAACTGGATACTCATCAACGACAAGCTCTCCAATCTCGCCGTCACGAGCATTTGCCAGGACACAGCTAATCCCTCGACGATGTATTTCTGCACCGGAGAGCCCAATTACAATGCCGATGCAGTGCAGGGCGATGGGGTATTCAAGAGTACCAACGGTGGCTCCACATGGACACAGCTTTCCAGCACTACCGGTACTGACTTCGACTACTGCTCCAAGATCGTCTGTGACGGGGCGGGCAATGTGTATGTAGGCACCCTGCAGGGCCTGTTCCGCTCAACGAATGGCGGCTCCAGTTGGACGAATATCACGCCCACCGGCATCAACGTAGAGGTCGCCGATATTCAGATTGGCAGTTCAGGTCGCATGCATCTCGTAACAGGCTTGTTCACTAGCGGCACCAATACGGTGGATTACAGGTACGCCAACTCGCCATCTACTGCTTCTTCATCCAGTGGCTGGAGTACAGCAACTTCGCCTTTTTCTAACAGCAACAAGATTCGCGCGATCCTCGCCTGCGTAGGCGACACCCTGCTGGCAGTTCCGGCAAATAGCTCAGGCTACGGCGTGACGTACGTTTATCGGTCCTACGATGGCGGCGATCACTGGGCAGCACTTAGCAGCACGCCATCCCTTGGCAGCCAGGGTTGGTATTGCCTTGCCGCAGCCATCAACCCGGACGCTTCCACACACCAATACTTTTTAGGCAGCCTGGATGGTTACCGCAGCACAAATGCAGGCTCCAGTTGGACCAAAGTGGCTGAATGGATCGGTAGTTCAGGCCCCAGCTATGTGCATGCCGACCATCAAAATGCACTCTGGTACCATACTTCTACTCAAAGCAGAATCATCATTGTTTGTGACGGGGGCATTTTCCTTTCCACAGATGGCGGGCTCACATTCAGCTCTAGGAATAATGGCCTACGGATCAAGCAATTCTACTCTGTGGCTTTAGACCCTCAGTCGGGGAAAAACCACTTCCTGGGAGGCACACAGGACAATGGATGCCATATCCTGGCCAGTGCCGGTTTGGGCCCCAGCACCGAAGTTGTTGGCGGAGATGGAGCTTATTGCCATATTGATCAGAATCAGCCTCAGTATCAGTTTGCTTCCTATGTCCGTAATCAGTACTGGGTAAGTTCAGACAGCGGCAAGAACTGGACACAAAGAAACTTTTCTACTGCCGGGCTTTTCATCAACCCGACAGACTACGACAATACGCTCAATAAGATGTATTGCACGTATAGCTATCAGCAAATGTTGCGCTGGAATAACCCGCAATCAGCAGGTAATTCCAACACAATCCTTACAATCAATGGAATGCCCTTTAATCACTACCCCACGGCTTTTGCCGTATCTCCTTACACTTCAGATCGGGTAATGGTTGGCACAAACAATGGCGGTCTGTTCCGATGTGACACGGCCAGTACCAAATCCTCTCCGCTTGGCAAGTATATCAGCTCCGGTTTGGGCTATATCCATAGCATCGTGTATGGCGGTTCTGAGGATACTATAATGGTCACCAGAACCAGCTACACAGGCACGCAGGTATGGTACACAACCAACGGAAGTGCCACATCCCCAACCTGGTCTGCCAAGGATGGCAATCTGCCCAACATGCCGGTGTGGTGGTCGTTGCTGGTTCCCGGCACCTACGGAAAAACGGCTATTGTGGCTACCGAAACCGGCGTATGGGTTACCGGAAATCTTACAGCCAGCTCGCCAACCTGGGTGCCCGACCCGTCCTTCCCCAATGTGCGTACCGACATGATGAAATATCGCCCTTCGGACAAGATCGTGGTGGCAGCCACCCACGGTCGGGGTATGTGGTCGGCCCTGGCGACCAGCGCTGTGGGCATCCCGCTTCCGGTAAACAATTTCAAGCTGACAGCAACACCGACCGGCAATGAGGTCAACCTCAACTGGACCTTCAGCACTGCCCGAGATGTGATTCACTTCGAGTTGCAACGCTCTGAAAATGCGTCGGATTACACGACAATCTACACCACCGACGGAGGCGCCGCCAAGAACTCATATAGCACCACCGATCCGCGCAGCGTGGATGGATGGCGGTATTATCGGGTGAAGAGCACCGATGCCTATGGCCTGGTGCAATATTCGAACATCGTGTCGGTGCCGCCCGGCGGAAACGGAGATGTGGCCATCAGCCAGATTTACCCTAACCCAATGGCCGGGAATACCGCCTACTTCAGCACCGTCCTGACGAATGCTGCCGATGTGCAAATCCGGATTTATGATGCGATGGCCCGCCTTGTCTGGAGCCAAAACTCGAAAGCACCGGTTGGTAAGAACGTGACACCGCTGCAGATTGGCGCACTCAGGCCGGGTAATTATCTGGTACTGATCACGGCCGGCTCGCATAAGAGCACGCAGGTGGTCGTAAAGCAATAGCCGTTTGGCTCCCAACAAGTTAGGTGGCTTTATCCTCTCTCCGCCGAAGCAATGAATCCCTTGCTTCGGCGGATTTTTTTATTCTGTAGCCTGAAGAGTACGCAGAAAGCACATCCGCTTTCCGTGAAAAGCTTCATAGCAGCAATAGCCCTGAACGGTGCCATCGCCGAAAAAGCTCCATCGGAGTGCAGGAGCTGACTACAAAAAAATCTTCCTTAAAAGAGTAATACGTCCGGGCTAATGAAAAAAGAGGTAGCCCAAAATGATGGCTGCCACCATCCCAAAAACATCAGCAATGAGGCCGAGAACCAATGCATTTCGGGTGTTTTTCACACCGACACTGCCGAAGTAAACGGCCAGCACATAGAAGGTGGTTTCGGTGGTGCCCTGCATAATAGCTGCCAGCTTGCCGGGGAAGGAAGCCACGCCATATTGCTTCATCACGTCCACCATGAGGCCCTGTGCGCCCGAGCCGGAAAGGGGTT
>JAMIQN010000017.1:0-4330 GCA_035914595.1 Chitinophagaceae bacterium
AGACTTACCGGCCCCACCGGTACCGGTAATTCCCAAAACAGGAGGCACCCCCACAAGCCGCGTAGCGGCCCCAGCTCCCCCTCCCACGGAGGGGGCCGGGGGGAGGCCGCTTGACGAAGAGGGGAGGCCGCTTGACGAAGGGGGGAGGCTGCTAGAAGCCGAACGGTGCCCCTCAGCCGCTCCACCTACTTCATTCATCTCCCGCACCTTCTTCAGCATCGCCTTCGTCTCCACATTATCCGGAAAATTCTCTGCCGCTGAAATCAGTCGGGCAATGCTCTTTGCATCCCGGTCAATGACATGGCTGACCTCCCCATTCAGATGGTTACCCGTAGGGTAATCGCTCTGGCGCAGCAAGTCAACGATCATACCTTCCAGCCCCATGGCTCGGCCGTCGTCAGGTGAATAGATGCGCGCAATACCATAAGCCTGCAACTCCTCAATCTCAGACGGCAGAATCACGCCGCCGCCACCGCCGAAAATCTTGATATGGCCGCAGCCTCGTTCCTGGAGCAGGTCATACATATACTTGAAGTACTCCACATGCCCACCTTGGTAAGAGGTGATGGCAATCGCATTGGCATC
This sequence comes from Chitinophagaceae bacterium, assembly GCA_035914595.1. GTDB lineage: Bacteria > Bacteroidota > Bacteroidia > Chitinophagales > Chitinophagaceae > UBA1952. The sequence goes on from JAMIQN010000017.1 coordinate 586, forward strand.
TTCCTGAATGGCGCAATCCACCACTTCCTGCACGGCGCGGTCATGGCCGAGGTGAATCACCTCCGCACCATTCGCCTGCATGATGCGGCGCATAATATTGATGCTGGCGTCATGGCCGTCAAACAACGAGGCGGCGGTGACAATGCGAATCTTGTTCTGAGGCGTAAACGACATACCCTATTCAATTAGCCTGCGAAAATACGATGGGCGGAAAGGGTATTATCAATAGCGCTTGCTGAGGTCTTGCTGTCGTGTGTTCACACCAGCAGGTCAAAACTCTAATTCCTATGCTTTGAACAGAAGCACTTTGTATGCTTATTCAAACATGAGTGTAGATCAAATTCTGAAGAAATAGAATTAGCAGCGAACATCAAGCGCATGAAAAAGTAGTAATCCTCTAAAAGCTACCAGATGCATGATTATACCGCCTGATACATTCCCCAAACCCACCAGCCAGTGACGTTCTAACAACTGCCCTACCTAATTCAGAATAACAGTAGTAAAAATCTGCGACTGGTTCACTTAGACGGTCGAAAGTTGTCATTCATGCTCCGAATTGTTCATGCCGGGGCTTATGAGCCATACCCATATCTGGCCCAAACCACGCTTTAGAGTAAACGATAGAATGGCTTAGTGGTCAACTGACACAAAACGCCCCCACATGCAGCGTTAGCTTAACGCACTGACATTGTAGCTAAAACCACAAAATTTTCTGATCTGCTGATTGCAGTTTGAATTCGGCTCCGTTCAGAATTTTTGATGCAATGCAGAAAAGGCTGTTCGTCTCTCAATCCATTCATCTGATTGTTCCTCGCTCAGACTTCAGAGTGCCGCGTTCCGGTGCCTTCAGCCTTAAATAGCCGGGCTTCTTATCCGGCAGGTTTTACTAAAGCAGGCCCCGCAATCATTCCGCACCCCCTCACCCAATCACGCACTCGTGTGAAGATGGCTCTGACCATTTCCAGAAAAAAAAGAAGCCGCCCCAGAGCGATCTGAGGCGGCTTTCATAGGTCTTGTTTTTGGGAAGAACAGCTTACCAGCCTTTCTTCTTCGCAACGCCATTCTTGATGGCTTCGTTGGCAGCGGCTTCATTCATCATCGTAGTCATCTTGTTGCCTTTGCCGTCGGTGCCCTGAGCCATGTAGCCACCGCGTGCAGTTTTGGAGATAACCGCATCGTGCATGGGGACGTTCTTTTCTTTCGTCTTCATGCAGTAGGCCTTGATCATTTTTGAAGTGTCCATTTTGGGGAGAGGAGGATTTGGTTGTGAAGGATGATTGTGAACGGCTAAAACTAAGGGTTTCCCTAAGAACGACCGGCTGTGCAGGCCGTTAGGAAATGGTGAACCGGAAACGCATTATCGGCCAGCTATTTTCTGAAGCACATTTTTTACCGCGTCTTTATTGACAGTCGCAGTCATCATTTTCAGCTTCACAAAGTCTTCGTGCATGAACCAATAGCCGCTGTGGCCGGGATTGTCGTGGCCGCCCGCACCGGAGTCTTTCACCAAAAACCAGGTGCCATTGCTGCGTTGTGCATACCCGATAATGTGCATGGCATGGTCATCAGTGGTGGCTCCATTCAGGTAGCGCAACAGGCGTGCATCATCATTGATGTAAGACGAAGGAATATCGAAGGAAGGCACCATCATGATACCCAGTTTACTGTCAATGCCGGGCTCGCTCACATCTCCGCCAATGGAGATGCTGTAACCGTTCTTCAAAGCAGATTTAATGAGGCCGATAAAGTCATTCAAAGGCACATTGTAGTAGTCTTTGGAATGCCACCAGTTGTCCGGCACTTTATACTCGGCAGTAGTCCACATCGGCTCACTCTTCAGGCTCATAAACGTGACGTAGTTCGAAGGCTGAATGCCCACCACATCGCGCAGATATTGCTTCGGGCTGAGCTTTTTCCCTTCATAACTAACACTGGTGGGAGGCGTGCCGATGTAGTGGTCCATGATGTCTTTGATGGTCGCCACCACCTCTGCCGTATTCCAGGCATTGGTCTGCCGAACGCCGTCTAAGTAGGCCCGCATTTCTGCAATCATGCGCTGATGATCATGGAAAGGCTGGCCGGCCTTCATGCCGGTGTATTGCTCCAGCGGCACGGCTCCATGTTCCGCCATCACGCGCTGCACGGCATTGGTTTCTGAGCCTTCATCAAACTTGCTTATGCCCCTTGTGCGCACAAATTCTGTGGCCTTGTCCACGTACTCCCAATAGACGGTGTACATCTCGCTGAGGTGGATGCCGGGATGTCCCAGCCGGGCTGCTTCGCTCTCGTAGAAAGAGGTCGTCGAGAAACACCAGCAGGTGCCTGTGATGCCCTGGCTCACCGGCTTGTCGCTGGTGACGATGGTGAATTCGCTCATGGATTTGGGCACATCCACACCCTTGTAATCCATGTAGAAGCGTTTGCGGGGCGCCTTCTTTTCGGTGAAGAAGGAATCGTTTTCCCGCTTGATGTTTTCGAAGAAGGCATTCTTCTTCGCTTCGGTGTACTGGCCGGCATCGTGGCGGTCTTGCGCAATGGCGCCGGAGGAAATGGCAAGCAACACTGCCGTTGCTACGCCGGTTATGATGGAAGTGTTCATAAGCTCTGATGGCAATTCTTTCCGCTGCCTTTTGCAGGAAGAAAGAATCAGAAAAGAAGGCCGGAGACAGCCTTATTTTCCTGAATTGAAGTAGGCTTCTTCGGCGGTGAAATTAAGGAAGGGATATTCGGATATGAGCCGGGCTGTCTTTTGTGCATACTCTGCCAAAAATTTTTGATGAGCTGCCGTGGCCGGAAAACGGGGTCGGTGGCGCGCTGCCGTTACGATCTCGGCCACACGTTCCATCAGCAGACGGGCCTCCGGCGCTATGCAGCTTTCCACAAACGATTCCCACACAAACTCCGTGGCGGCATAGTTGGGATGCACCATGTCTATATCGTAGAAACGGTAATCGCGCAGCACATCTGTCACCAGCTCATAGGCCGGGAAATAATGGCAACCCGGCAGCGTCTCACAAAGCCGGTGGACGGCCTCAATGAGCCGGGCCTTGCTGCGATTGTTGGCTACCACACCATCGCGGAGGTGGCGCACCGGCGAGATGGTGAACAGCACCTGCACACCGGGACGAAGGGCCTGCAACGCTTCGATGGCACCTTGCAACTCGTTGGTGATGTGGGCAATTTCCAGCAGTCGCTTGTCAAACCAGGCTGCCGGCGCACGATGGTTGTTGGCCACGGGTCGGTTTCCTTCTTTCAAAAAATATTGAAAGGCTGAGCCGAGTGTGATGATGACCCAGTCGCAGTTGCGGACAAAAGCCGCAGCCGCCTCTTGGGATGCGTTGATGCCATCCAGCGCGGCGGTGGCATCGGTATTGGAAAACTGGGTGTGATGCGCCCAACTGCCCCACAGTTCGTTCAGGAAGAAGAGCTCCCCGGCAGTGTAGGTCTTGGCGGAGGCATAGCTGTTCAGGCTGTGGGCCACGCTGAGGGGATTGAACAAAATGCCGTGGGGGTTTTGCAGGGTCTGAAACTTATGTGCAGCCAGCCTGCCGGCAATATGCTCCGTGAAGCAGGAGCCGATGAGCAGAATCTGATCCGTATAGCGGATGGGCTGCGGCAGGGCCGGGATTGAAATGGGAAGCTGAAGGCGCATGGGCTTGCGAAATTGAACCATGGCGGCTTTTGCTTAGCCTCCATCCTTTACAATTCATGCTCAAAGCAATGCGAGGAGCGATGATTGGGGATT
>JAMIQN010000018.1:0-6051 GCA_035914595.1 Chitinophagaceae bacterium
GATATTTTCAGCACCGAGGGTAGGACCAACCACCTGCTCCTGTACGATATGCGCGGGTGCAGGCAGCTTACCAATTTTTAGGATGTTGGCAAGGTCCGTAGCAGATTGAGCCGTAAAATGCCCCGAAATAGAGGTGCGGCCACCGGCAATTTCTTCGCGGTTGTAAGGTGCGCTATACACGCGGTCATCCAGCACCACGGCCAGATACTTTCCGGCATTTTCACGCGTCATTTTTGCCCAAATGGTAGAACCCGTGGGGTCCATACTCATGAGTACTTCCGGCTCGCCGGAGGTAGGGTCATAGTCCATGCGTGCATCCACCACGTGGTCCCCTTCCAGCTTAGCATCGCCTGAGCCCGGGATGGTCTTCAGCACATATACCGGGATGGGTTGCTTGGGGTCGAAGCGCGTCTGAGGGTCATCAGCACCGAGCGCAAATTTTGCATCAATGGGAAGGGCGTTTTTCACCACATCCATCTTCGCGTACTGCAGGAATTTTTCGACGTTCTTCTTAGGCAGATAGCCAATGGCCGCGCGGCTATACGTTTCCTTAGTAGGGCCTGTGAAGAGCGACGTGAGCGGATGCTTGGCGGCTGCGGCCATAGAACCTGTATCGCCGGAACCGGTCGTGCGGCCGGCAGCGGCCAGTTCGCTCAGCGTAGCAGTGCCGGTATCGGTTGCCTGTGTCGTGGCAAGCTTGGTTGTGTCTGCGGGGGACTTGGCGGAATCAAGATGCTCGTGCGTTTCCGGTCCTGCGCTCAGCACATGTGCCAGCGATTCGTCTGCTTTTTGAATGGCGTCAACGATACTTGCGTCTTCCGCATACATTTCAAAGAATTGCAGCTTCGCCGTGCTTTGAAGGTATTCCCGAACGCGGTCGGGATTGCGCACACCGGCCAGCTCCACGGTAATCACACCACGAGTCTTGTCCAGAGTAACATTCGGCTGGCTTACACCAAACTTGTCAATCCGCTTTTGGAGGACATTGTAGGTGCTTGAAATTGCCTCAGAAGCTTCTGCATGCAGGCGGCGCAGCACATCTTCCTTGCTTGACTGAAGCGTGATTTCCTTTTCACCCGGCTTGGTGAACAGAGATGCGAGGTTGGCGCCTTTATAGGCATCACCAAAAAGCTTCACGAAGTCTTCCTGACTATTTGCTTTCAGGCGGTTGGCTTCCGCAATTGCGGCATTCAGCGCAGGGTCAGTAGGATTATTGGAAAGAGAGCGAACGAGGTCATCGAGGCTGACGTCCAGCGTTACGTTCATCCCCCCCTGGAGGTCGAGGCCGAGATTCAGCTCCTGAGCTTTTGCCTCCTGATACGTGTACTTCTTAAAAAGGAAACTGACGACCTTCTCGCCCTGAAGGCTGTCGGTCATATCATCGAAGCGGTTGTCCACTAAAGCCTGGAACGCGTCCCCTTTCGCATCAGGGTTTGCGGCCCGCACTTCCCTGGCTGCTCGGGCGCGAATGGTCTTATCTACATTACGAACGAGAAAGGTGAAGGAAATTTGGTAGAGCGAGATCAGGATCAGTGCAACGGTAAAGAACTTTACCAGGCCTTTTAACTGCATAGAGTACTTAGTGTGTGTATTAGGAGGCTGCGATTTTTTACAGCGGGCAAAGATAATGTTTCAGGGTATTGGCCCTTGAAGACAAAAGCCGCAAAATCAGGAAAGGGAAGGCTTATGAAAAATGCCCGTTCCGCAGTGTTGCGTAGCGCCTTATTTTTACGACCTTGTCATTCATTTTCCGAAACTTTCACAACCGGTATATGATCCGAAAACTATCCCTCCTTTTGGTGGCAGTGGTGTGCTGTGCTGTAGGCGTTCAGGCCCAGAACTGCGGCTTTGACATAGCCCATCGGCATTTGATGGCCACGAATGCTCAGTATGCTGCCAATGTGCAGGCGATGAATTCGCAGCTTGCCATGTTGGCCAATTCTCCCAATGCACTTATCGTAAACACAACCAACGGACCGGTCTATGAAATCCCCGTTGTCATCCACGTGCTGCATACAGGAGGCGCTTTGGGCAGTGCTTACAACCCAACAGACGCAACACTGACGGGCCTGATCAACTACATGAATCAGACCTATCAGGCCACTTATTCTTCTTATCCCGGCCCCAGCTCGGGCGGTACCTATTTCCCCATCAAGTTTGTGCTTGCAAAGCGCGATACGGCCGGTGTAGCTACCACCGGAATCCTTCACATCAATGCGGTGTCGGCACTGAATGCACGTTATCCTTCTGCCGGTGTCGGTACGCGATATCAGAATTGTGGCGTATTCCTGGGCGGTTCTGTTAATAGCGGTGTGAACGAAGACACGATCAAAGCGCTTTCACGTTGGAATCCACGCGACTATTACAATGTATGGGTGGTCAACAAGATTGACAGCAACGACGGTACGTTTGGAACTTACGTGGCAGGCTATGCTTATTTCCCGGGCGCCGGGCCTCAACTTGATGGAACAGTAATGCTCGCCAGCTCTTCTTCTGCTCCCTCCAGCACCCTCGTGCATGAAATGGGACATGCTTTTTCCCTCTACCATGTTTTTGAAGGAGATGACCCCGGAAATACAGGTGCCGCCACAACCTGCCCTTCCAACACCAACTGCAACACAGACGGCGATATGGTCTGCGATACTGAGCCGATGAAGCGCTCCCCGTTCAATTGCCCCAGCACCAACTCCTGCACCGGCAATCCCTGGCTGAATAATACGCAGCACAACTTCATGGACTATTCTAATTGTAAGGATCGGTTCACGCCGGGGCAGAAGACCCGCTGGCTGAATTCCCTGTTCTCAGATCGGGCTTCTTTACTCTCTTCTTTAGGTGGGGTAAGCGCTACGGTTAGCAATCCGGTATCTGCCTCCTGTCTTCCGACTATGCCCAGCCCGCCTACCGGTTTTTATGATGCAGGCCCCAGGGAAACAATCGTTACCAACCTCGCCGGCGATTTCAACATGACTGCAACATCGGAAGGCGGTTATAATAGCGATGGCAACCGTTACTACATAGACCGTTCTAAGACACAGCGCGCCAATCTGGTAGCAGGGTCCAGTTATTTGGTTTCTGTGAAAACAGGATACAACCGCGAGTATGTCCGCGTCTATATTGACTACAATAATGACGGCAGCTTCTCCGGAACAAATGAACTGGTATATAGCCACAACGGTACCCCTAGCGCTCATTACGAGGTACATGCCGATACGTTCACGGTTCCTACCACCGGTATCACCACCTGCACCCCGCTGCGGATGCGAGTTATCACCGACATTAATACAACCGGTGTGTCTGCACCTACTTCATGTTCTGCTCTGGTATATGGCCAGGCTGAAGATTACAGTGTGTTTATCAAGCAGCCATCTTCTGCCACCATTACCCTTGCTCAAACCACCGGAACCAACCCTTCCTGCAATGGAAGCAACTTAGGTTTCACGGCCAGCTATACCGGCAGCCCGAGCAGCCCAACGGTAAAGATTTACGTCAACAGCACGTTGAAGGTTACCAGCAGCACCTATAGCTCAACCACTTTTGTTACCGGTGACACTGTATGGGCAAAGCTCATTTTCAATGACCCCTGCGGCTTCCCGGATAGCGTTACTTCTAATCGCATTGTTATTAGCCGCGCAGCTACGGTTGCCCCAACCGTTAGCATTACTCAGACTACAGGCACTAATCCGGGCTGCTCCGGCCTGAGCATTACACTGAAGGCTATGCCTACCAATGGAGGCTCCGCACCTTCTTACCAGTGGTATCGTAATAATGTGCTGCAAACAGGTACAAGCGGCGATTCCTTAGCCGTAACCCCCGGTTGCAGTGATAGCTTCCGTGTAGTGCTTACCTCCAACTCAAGTTGTGCGCTGCCTACAACGGCAACTTCCTCGACTTTCCATTTTAGCTGTGGGGCACCCACCGTATCTGTATCACTTGCTGTGACAGGCGGAAGCAATCCCGGTTGCTCCGGTAGGTCAATCACTTTCACCGCAACCCCAAGTGGCGGCGGTACCAGTCCGAGCTATCTGTGGTATGTCAACGGCGCACTTGTTACGGGTGTTAACGGTCCGACTTTCACATCAAGCATCCTGAAGAATAATGACTCTGTGTACGTGGTACTCATCAGTAGTTCACCCTGCGCGGTTATCAATACAGCAACCTCTCCGGCAGTTCATTTGACCGTCGTTCCAAACGTGACGCCATCTGTCACGAAGGCTATCACTTTAGGATCGAACCCGGACTGTGCAGGTGATCCGCTTGGATTTACGGCCACAGCTACCAATGCAGGGGCTATCCCCAGCTATCAGTGGTTTACTGGTGCGGGTGGCACACCTACAGCGATTCCGGGTGCTACCGGCTCATCTATCACCTTCGCAACCGGCCTTCCGAACCTGTCACTGGTATGGGTACGGGTAGCTGTGTTCGGCGCAGGCACTTCCTGCTTTACAACAGACACGGTTTATTCGGACACAACATTCGTTGTTCGTACGCCTCAACCCACGGCGCCTGTTATCAGCTATATCGGCCATCAGCTTATATGCGACAGTACCGATGTGCAATGGTGGGGGCCTGCAGGCTTGATTCCGGGAGCCACCGGACCTTCCTACACCCCGACCGTACAGGGTGAATATTTTGTGATTCTGAACACAACCTGCGCTACGGGTGCCAAGAGTAATGTGCTCACCATCTCTCCGCTGGGTGTGGGTGGCTATGATTTGAGCCAGGTGAAAGTATTCCCCAACCCAACGACCGGCCTGGTGAACCTCCAGTGGAATAAGGCAAGCACCACGCGTATCATCGTGTATGATGCCTCCGGCAAAGCTCTCCTTTCCGACTTTGCTACGCTTGCTACGAGCAAGTCACTTGACCTGTCTCAATTGCCTTCCGGAATCTATTTCATCATGCTGCAGGACGAAAGCGGCCGCACGGGTACTACTGCTGTCCGACTGACGAAGTAGTATTTCTTTAGCTCTGTTTATTGCAACAGCCGCCCATCCCCGGGTGGCTGTTCTTTTTTGAAGAAAAAGGGTTCTCACAATTTTCTTTACAGACAAACGGAATCCTTAAAATGCTTCTTGCAGTAGCGCATTTCGATGCGCGGATTGCCTAAACTTTGCGGCCCTTATGTATGACACTCGCCCGCGGCGCTATCAGGTGCTGCCACCTGTGGTCAAGAATTTAATCATCATCAACGTCCTGTTGGCGGTGATTCAACAGGTGCTCTGGAGCAGTTTCCATATTCAGCTCGCCGACTACCTGGGCCTGCACTATTTCCGCTCTGACCTGTTTCGGCCCTGGCAGGTTATCACGCACATGTTCATGCATGGCGATCCGCGAAGCATCCAGGCTACCCTGATGCACCTCGGCTCCAACATGTTTGCCCTTTGGATGTTCGGTTCCATTCTGGAAAACACCTGGGGACAGAAGCGCTTCCTGATCTTTTATTTTATCTGTGGGCTGGGAGCCGCTCTCTGCCACCTGGCTGTGCTTTCCCTGCAATATGAACCGGTGGTACAAGCGTATCAATCATTCCTTGCCAACCCTACGTTTGCCCAGTTCGATCTCTTCTTCAGCCATCATCCACCCAGAGGTGTAGATGGCCGCATTTTGGAGCGCCTCCAGTCATTGTACACAGGCTGGGCCAACTCGCCCGGTGATGCCTCCTTCCCCAAGTTTGCAAGCCAGCTTCTGCATCAGTATATCTATGGCGCTCGCGACATTGCAGGCATTCATGTGGACGGCTTCCTCGACGAGGCAACAGTAGGCGCCAGCGGTGCCGTGTTCGGAGTGCTGTTCGCTTTCGGATATCTGTTTCCGAATCTGGAACTGATGTTGATTTTCCCGCCCATTCCTATCAAAGCAAAATGGTTTGTGATCGGCTATGCAGTGATTGGCCGAATTCAATCCCCAAGTGCAACGCCCGGAGGGAGTAAAAATAGTTTGACAGGGGTTTTGTACCCGAGCTTTTTGCGCGGCCTGTAATTGAGGCGGTTTTGGATGTGGGCGATATCTTTTTCGCAGAGTGAATGGAGGTCTGTTTTCCGGGTTAAGTAC
>JAMIQN010000019.1:0-2549 GCA_035914595.1 Chitinophagaceae bacterium
GGGCGCAATCTGCGGCAATGGAACATCGCAAATAATGCCCTTTACATCCGCGGCCTGCTTCAGGAAAAGCAGCTTCCGCACTCGCAGGAGACGCTCACCCCCATGCAGCAGTTGAATGAGTATCTGATGACCTCACTTCGCACGATGTGGGGGTGCGATTTGAATAAGATAGAAGCCCTATGGGGACAGCCTGCAAAGACAATTGTAGAAAAATCTGCAGCACGCTTTGTGGCAGATGGAAGCCTGCTTTCGGAGCAGGACAAATTGGTTTTAACCCACAAGGGAAAGTTGTTTGCGGACGGAATAGCCGCTTCTCTTTTTCTGGAGGAAGGAAGCCTGTAGCAGGCCGGCTGCAACACCGATTGGCTTTACTTTAGCGCCCTCAAAATTTTGCCATGAAGCTTCTTGAAAATAAAGTCGCTCTTGTTACTGGAGCGAGCCGGGGTATCGGCGAAGCCATTGCCATCCGATATGCCGAACATGGCTGCTCAGTGGCCTTTACCTACCTCTCTTCAGAGGAGCGGGCCAAGGCATTAGAGGAAAAGCTGACTGGCTACGGTGTACGAGCCCATGCGTTCAAAAGTGATGCGGCTGATGCCGTCGCTGCGGAGGCTCTTTGTGCCGGTGTGCTGAAGGAGTTTGGAACGATCGACATCTGCGTCAATAATGCCGGCATCTCACGCGACAATCTTTTGCTTCGCGTATCGTCAGAACAGTGGGATGAAGTGATGGCTGCCAACCTGAAGTCGGTGTACAACCTTACACGCCAGGTGCTGCGCCCGATGATGAAAGCCCGCCAGGGTTCCATTATCAACATGAGTTCTGTTGTAGGCCTAATGGGCAATGCAGGCCAGAGCGCCTATGCTGCGAGTAAGGCCGGCATCATTGGTTTTACGAAGAGCGTAGCGCAGGAATTGGGTTCACGCAATATCCGCTGCAACGCCATCGCTCCAGGCTTCGTAGAGACGGACATGACACACTATTTGAAAGAGGGCGGCAATGAGCAATGGCTTTCGCAAATTCCGCTCGGTCGTTATGGCAAGCCGGATGAAATTGCCAACGTCGCTTTGTTCCTTGCCAGCGAGCTGAGCGCCTACGTCACCGGCCAGGTGATTGCCGTAGATGGCGGTATGTCATAGGCAAACAGGTATTCCGCCACAGGCGACTTCATTTCTAAAAAAATTCAAGAAAAACATTCATCCATCTGAGGGCCCGGCCTCTGAGCATACTGCCAGATAAGCCCCGGAGCCAACGGTATCTTTGCACACTCTTATGTCCAAAATACATGCAGCTATTACCGCCGTGGGCGGATATGTTCCGGAATACGTTCTTACAAACCAGGAGCTCGAAACCATGATGGACACTTCCGACGAATGGATTCGCACCCGAACCGGAATCCGCGAACGCCGCATCCTGAAAGGGAAAGACAAGGGCACCTCTGAAATGGCTGTCGCTGCTATCAAGAATTTGTTTGAAAAGCGCCCGGACTTGTCGCCGGATGATATTGAACTGCTCATCTGTGCTACTACTACACCGGATATGCAATTCCCGGCCACGGCAAATGTCATCTGCGATAAAGCCGGTCTCAAAAATGCCTGGGGCTACGACATCAGTGCGGCCTGTAGCGGCTTCCTCTTTACCCTTACAACGGCTGCTCAGTTCATCGAAAGCGGGCGCCACAAAAAGGTGCTGGTTGTGGGTGGTGACAAGATGAGTTCCATCATGAATTACGAGGACCGCACGACCTCCATCATCTTCGGTGATGGCGCCGGTTGTGTGTTGTTGGAGCCCGATGAATCCGGCTACGGCATCCTGGATTCAGTGCTGCGTAGCGATGGTTCGGGGCGCGTCTATCTTCATCAAAAAGCAGGTGGCTCTGCCCGTCCAGCAACGATGGAGACAGTAATGGCCAAGGAACATTACGTGTATCAGGAAGGCCAGACGGTGTTCAAGTTTGCGGTGAAAAACATGGCTGATGTCTCCGCTGAAATCATGGAACGCAACCATCTAAGCTCGGACGATGTCACCTGGCTGATTCCTCACCAGGCCAACAAACGTATCATTGATGCAACCCGCGACCGGATGGGCCTTCCTCCCGAAAAGGTGATGGTCAATATTGAGCGACTGGGCAACACCACCAACGGCACTCTTCCGCTCTGCATGTGGGAATGGGAATCGAAGCTCCGCAAGGGCGACAATATCGTGCTGGCTGCATTTGGAGGAGGCTTCACCTGGGGGGCTACTTACATCAAGTGGGCTTACGATGGCAATAAGTAGGCTGCCGAATCAGTAGGCTTCACGCACCTCAGATTCGAAATGGTTTTGGGCAAAAAAAACTGCCCCCGGCAGAGAGCCGGAGGCAGCACCAGACAAGGCAACAAACCATTCGTTGGAGAAAAAAGCTTACCGCGGCGTAACTGTGACGGAGCCTTTCATCGTTGGGTGCACCGTGCACAGGTACTTGAAACTTTTTTCGGGGATTGTTTTCCAGGAATCGCCCACTTTGATGTCGCCGGAGGTCCAGGTTTGTGCAGTGTCTTCGGTGACGT
>JAMIQN010000020.1:0-1512 GCA_035914595.1 Chitinophagaceae bacterium
AATTGATGGTTCCTCCGATGCGCAAATGTAAACCGCCACTGCCGCCAACTATAGCCTGTTGCAGCTCTCGAGGCACGTTCAATGTGTACACAGTATATGAATGTCCATTGCGTACAATGGTGGATGCTGTGCCGTCCATAAAGTCGAGGCTACCGTCATTGATCGGGTAGCGATCGGCTATCGTGTATTGACCTCCTGAAGAGTTGATGCCTTGCGGATACAACCTTGAAGGCGGAAAGAAACGGGCCGTATCATCTGCCGGCTGGCCGGGGGCATTCAGAAGCGTAAATCGAAGCTCTGCTTTGTTGATAATTATGTTATGAGGAAGGCTCCGCACGAAGGGCAACTGAAAATTGATGGCATCGCCCGGAGCATTTTGCATCACCAGATATTGCGATGATACCGAGCTGATGGCATAACCCGCATAGTTGCGCCGGATACGGTTGAAATGTGCAGCCTGCCCGTCGAGATACGGAAACTGAACGGGTATTGAATCGTTGCCGCCTACATAAGCCAATAAAGCCGCCGAGCTATACACATCGCTTCCCCCGTTCAGCCGGAAATAAGGAAGAACAAAATTGGAAGGGTTACGGTTGCTGGTGTCCGCAGGCGTAATGCATAGACCGGGGAACTGTGCGAGATAGCTCTCATAGCTCGCATCACTGTCCACGGCTTTCTTAAAAGTGTTCCGCACCCAGTTATCATCCAAGCGGATGCGCAGATGCGGCGCCTTGCGGGTTTGAGATTTGCCCAGCGCAATCGAGGAGTCAGAAATATAGTAACTCGTCACGCCGGCCATGCGCGGCCCCGTGGTAATCGTGGCGGTGCCAATCAGCGTAGGGCTCACCGGCAGACTACTGTAGTTATAGTAAGTCGAGTCCTTGGAAAAGCTCCCCGTGAGTGCATACACATTGAACTGCTGGCTGCTGATGCGGCTCGTATCTCCCCAGGTAAAGCCCATGAAAGGCACTACCAGCACCACAGAATCCGGAACGGCAGAGAGCGTTGTGCCGACAGTCGTGGGCACAAATTGTGCGTAAATGCTGGCAGAGGTGGTGCCTGCAAAAGGGTCCTGCATCCAACCCAGCGTGTGGTAAATGGGCAGGCCTGTATTGTTGCTGGAAGTGACGACCGAGTCCTGAAAAATGGTGCTCATCAACTTCGTGAGCGTGTCCGTTCCATTATTAAAGTCCGGGCCAATACCGAAGGTGTGAATATTATCTACCGAAGGGGTCAGGCTCGATTTGATAATCGCATCTTCACGACAGGAGCTTAGGCTAATCACCGCTGCCATTGCAAAAGCGGCCAGCGACAGAAGACGTTGCGTCACAGAAATTTTTCAGAAATAAATGAGAGCCGCGAATGTGGCCAAAAGCCGACTAAAAGCCTGTTAAGGTTTTGTATAGGTCCAGCAGCGGCGTGATGTCTTCTTTCCAGCTTTCATCCCACTTGATGAGCTTCTTTGTACGTCCCGGCACCACCTCTTCCACTACACGCTTGGGCAATTGTTTT
>JAMIQN010000021.1:0-2131 GCA_035914595.1 Chitinophagaceae bacterium
CAGCGGCTTATGCCCACAAGATGCTGGAAGGCACCCACGGCAAACTCGAATACCTGAAGGCGGCCTAAATCTGTCTTTCGCTACGATTCGTCTCAATTTTTGAAAGGCGCCTTCTTCGGATGAGCGCCTTTTTGTTTCGTAGTCTTGCAGCTCTTTCGTTCACCCTCTACCCCTCCATTCTTATGCAGGAACTCATCGAAAAAATTAAAGAAGCCGCCGGCCTCAACGATACCCAGGCTACGGCTGCCGCTGAAGCTACCAAAGCGTTCATCCGCGGAAAGGTGCCGCCTATGTTTACCGGCCTTGTGGACCAGCTCTTTGCCGGCAAGCTCGACCCCGCCAGCGCTATGAAGGCCGCCCAAAGCCAGCAATCCGGCTTCATGGATAAGGCGCAGGATATGATGCAGTCCATCGGCAATAAAGTGCAGGAAATTGGGCTCAGCGCCAGCGATAAAGCCACCGACTTCGCCCATCAGGCCAACGAATACCTCCATGAATGGGCCAACAAATCAGGAGGCTGGAGCCAGGAGGCTTTTGATAAAGTGAAGGAACTTTTCTCGGACAAAAAACCGGACGACAACAACGCCACCAAGTAGGAAATCAAAAACAAGACTGCTTCAATGCAGGCTTTGAAAGAGGTCGCCTTCTGCATCAGAGGCGACCTTTCATTTTATACGCCGCTCGCGAACTCAGGTCGGGATCACTACAAAGACCAATAGCGCAACTATTGATAGGGTCATCGGATGGAATTACTGCAAATAATCACCAGCGCACTTCCGGCGGCAGGAACTGATAGGCTTCCTCCTTTTTGTTGCGAATTACATCGCGTACGAGGGTGGATGAAATCGTAGAATACAGCGGCGAGCAGGTCAGAAAAATCGTCTCGATGTCGGGGGCCAGCATACGATTCATGTCGGCAATAGCCTTCTCATATTCAAAATCGCTGACGTAGCGAATACCTCTCAGAATAAAGCGGGCACCGATCTGCTTGCAATGATCAATTGTAAGTCCGCTGTAGGCTTCGGCCTCAATCCGCGGGTCATCCCGAAAAATGTCATTGACCCACTGCACCCGTTGCTCCGCGCCAAACATCGGCTCTTTGGAAGCGTTTACCCCCACACCAATCACAAGCTTGTCGAACAAATTCACAGCTCTGCGAATGACGTCGGTATGGCCCAAAGTAATGGGGTCGAAAGTGCCGGGAAAGAGGCAAATACGAGGCATGAACAAAGATGTTTTTCAGTGAAAAAAGGAAGGTGCCAAATGTAGGCCCATCATGCCGCGCATGGCGTGTAGCCAACCGCTATTGCAAACGACTTTCCCCTGAAAGGAGGCAGATTCCTGCCTGAAAATGTGTTAAAAGAATACACTTCAGGAAACTTCTTGCGAAGCATCTTTTTCCTGCGCTGCTTTGAAAAAGCTGAACAGAGTATCGCCGTATTTGCGCTCTTTCAGAAAGCAGGGATGGCTTTCAAAATGATGCCGCGTATCGTGTTCCAGCACAGCCATGCCGCCTTTTTCCAGCAAGGGGAGCATCAGGGTCAGTAGTGCTCCCATCTGCGGCAAGGCATAGGGCGGGTCTGCGAAAACCAAACCAAATCTGCCTTTCTCTTTTTCCAAAAACCGAAACACATCACCACGCTGCACCCGAAGCCGGTCGGCGATGTGAAAGGTCTCCGCCGTTTTACGAATGAAGGCTACCGAAGCCGCATGTTGTTCCACCACCACGACCTGTTGTGCGCCCCGCGATAAGAGTTCAAAACTGATGCTGCCTGTGCCGCCAAACAAATCCAACGCATGGAGTTGTTCCCAGTCGAGGGCCGGTGCCAGCATGTTGAAAAGTGCTTCCCGTGCCAGGTCGGTGGTCGGGCGGGCGGGAATACCCGAAGGGGGCTGGAATCGTCGGCCACCCAGGCTGCCCCCTACAATGCGCACACGAAAAGCTGCTGCAGCAGAAACAAGGCAGGCGCCCAGGCACCATCTTCAGCACCGGCGGCCCGTGTCCACTTGATTTTTGGGAAATAGCGCTCCAGCTCCGTAGCCATTTCGAAATGGGCATCGGAAGCCATCGTCAGTTCCATCTGCACATCCACACGTGGGATATGCAGCTCATGACAGATGCCCAGCACCT
>JAMIQN010000022.1:0-4762 GCA_035914595.1 Chitinophagaceae bacterium
ATAAATCGCCAAAATTCAAACGGCTTTCATATCCACATCCCCAAACCCACGTCCAGCAAGCCTTTCAGCCTTTTTTACCAACTATTTTTGACCACATCGTCGAAACTCAAAAACTGCTGAGATGCTTCTTGTTACCCAAGAATCCTACTGCCAGTAAAATGGTAGCAAGGCCCAGTAACATCAGGCTTGGGCGCATCACGTCTGACCAGGAGCCCTGACGAAGGATCACGGCCTGAACACCTTCCAGACTCCAATGAAGGGGCGAACATTTGGCCATCGTCTGCATCGCAGAAGGCAGTAATTCCACCGGCACCCAAATACCGCCCAAGGCTGACAGAATCACAATGGAAATGGCGCCAAAGGCCACCGCCTGTACGCCGCTGCTAAAGACACTACCGATTAGATTTCCGTACGCCGTAGCACAAAGGGCGGTCGTTACTACGACGGGAATAATTGCGGCAGGATGCTGGCCCAAATTCAAAGCAGGCAGGCCGACCAAAGGTGTCAGCCAGAAGCCCACCATGCACATCAGCACAAACTGAAGGCAGCAAACCATTGTGTTGGCCAGGATGCGTCCAATGGCTGCATTCAGCGAAGCGCCCGGAATCAGCAGCACGCGCAGAGCACTTCCCTGCTCACGCTCCCGAACAATTTGACCCGCCAGCGGCACCACGATAAAGAACATACCGAAGATGGCCCAGGCGGGCACGTTATGCTGCACACTATTAATGTGTTGCATCATGATTTCATCGCCGCCAGCTTGTTCCTCGCGGATGCTTAGGCCGTCCAATGCGCTGAGCAGTCCGCGTTGTGAAGCATTGTCTTCTGCCGCCCCCGACAGCTTGCTGATTCGCTCCAGCAACAACTGCGTGGTGGCCGCACTTACAGCCTTGTCAATGGCCGCACGGACCGCCAGGCGGAAGCTGGGCCTCGAGACCGGGTCGAAGACCAGACGGATGTGCAGCGAGTCGCGGGAAGGGCGCTCCGGCAGTTTGCCGCCACCCAAAGAAGCCGTCAGAGAATTGGCCACGCGATTGGCGGTATTCGCAATTTCTGCACTGGCGCCGCGCGGAATAATGAGGCCCAGACGATAGTTCCCATGCTGCAATAATTCCTTTAACTGAATTGAGCCAAGTTCCTTTCCATCAATGGAATCAATCAGTTCGGCTGACTGACTTTTTTGAAAGACCTGCCGGATGGTTTCGCCCAGGGCGCCATGATCTTCATCGGCTACCAGCACTTTCAATTTCAGGTTCTGATAATCGCGAAAAGGAGCATCCTGCACCAGAGCCATGATGAGGATGAGCAGGGCCGGCATCACTAACAGGACGAGCAGCCCGCCCAAATCACGACGGATTAGCAGCCATTCTTTGACGACCGCAGCGTAGATAGATTTTCCGCGCAGCAAGAAGATTCCTTTTTTGAAAAAATTGATTGCTTAATCCCGCACCGAATGGCCGGTGTAATGAAGAAAGACATCCTCGAGCCTGCGGCAATCCGGCGTGGATGCAATTAGGTCCTGAGGAGGGCCGCAAAGTACCGTTCTTCCTTCGTCAATAATGCAGACGGCATCGCAGAGTTGCTCGGCCTCTTCCAATTGATGTGAGGTATAGACGATGGTCCGGCCGCCGGCTCCATATTCCTTCAGAAAACTCAGAATGAGGGCGCGGCTTTGCACATCCACGCTGGCCGTTGGCTCATCCAAAATCAGCAACTCAGGTTCGTGTAATAATGAAGCGATGATATTGAGCCGGCGCTTCATGCCGCCACTGAAACGCCCCACGCGTTTTGAAGCATGGCCGGCAAGGCCCAGCCGTTCCAGCAATAGCGTGCCACGTTCCCGGATCTGGCGGTCGCTTAACTGATAGAGCCTGCCGATGTACTCAATATTCTCCCAAGCCGTCAACGTGGGGTAGAGGGCGATATGCTGTGGGGCCAGGCCCATTCGTTGGCGTATTGCCAGCTTCTCCTTATCTGCATCCAGATCGAAGACGCGCACGGAGCCTGCGTCTGCATTCAGAAGGCCGCAAATAATTTTCAGGGTTGTCGTTTTGCCTGAGCCGTTGGGGCCCAGCAGCCCAAAGATGCTGCTGGCCTCTACCTGCAACGAGAGGCCCTGCAGGGCCGGAGCAACAGAACCTGCATAGGTCTTATGCAGGTTCTGGACAGAGATGGCAGTACTCATAGGCCATAGCCGAGTTGCTTCACGAGGCTGTCCGGCAGTTGGGGCAGCATGGTGCGTGGCAACAGGAAGGAAGTCAGTTCAGCGATTTCGCGGAAGATGGTGTGACTGTCAGCGGCTTTCTGAAGATATTCAGCACCCGAACTGCCGCCGGTGCCGGTGCGTTTGCCAATCGTGCGTTGCACCATGTGAATATGGCGATGGCGCCACATTGAGAGCAGTTCATCCACTTCCAGCAATATGCTGATCAGCTCGAAAGGAAGCTGCAGCAGCGGATAGTCGCGGTAGAGCATGATGAAAAGTGCATTGCGCGAGGAAGTGAACGACAGGTTGCGTCCTTCGGGATAGGCCGTGGCGTCTTTGAAAAGGCGGTCAAAGGTTTCGAGGTTGGCCTCTTCGCCTTTGCGCAGGCTGGCCACATAGGCTTCACGATAAAGGTGGTAGAAGTCGGTTCCTTTTTGCCAGTGGCTGCTCTTTTCATCAACGAAAGGCATCCGTTCCAGCCATTTGTTTACCAGCACAAAGAGGGATTGCTCCGCCTCTGCCTTCTTGACGCGGTCAATATCGGCCTGAGAAAGCTGCGAGAGGTAATAATCCTGTCCGTAACGGTTGGCGTAATTGAGTCCCAGCGCGGCTTCAATCATCTTAAACTGAATGCTCTGGAAGCCGGAAGCAGGGCGCAGCAGGTCGCGGAAATCGAGGAAATCAAGGGGTGTCATCGTTTCGACGATAGCCAGTTGGTCCACGCCGATTTCGAGGATGCGGCAGATGCGCTTCAGCCGATGCACACAATTGTAGATATCCGGCGAACTGTTGGCGATTTCCGGTTTACGGAAGATGTCGCGGATGACATCCAGCTCGAACAAAATTTCCTTGAACCATAACTCATACACCTGGTGGATGACAATAAACAGGAGTTCATCATTGGCAGGCTTGCCTTCTTTGGCGCTCTCCAGCGACTGGGCATTGAGGATTTTGTCCAGTTGGAGGTACTCGCTGTAATAAACGGGAGGTCTTTCTGTGTTTTGCATGTCGTGAAATTAGGCAATCGCCTTAGCTGCTAACGTATTTTAGCCTTAGTTAGGAAGTAGTCATGAAGCCGCATCCCGTCCATAAAGAACTCGTTCGAACCCTCGCCACCCAAACGAACTGGGAAGCTGCATTTGAAGAGTTGGTGCGGCCCTTGCACGAAGGTCTGTATCAGGCGCAGGGCTTCGAATACCTCGATCGGCTGACGCCCTTGCAGCAATTGACCCTGAGCACGGATTACATCCGGATGCAGGTAGGGCAGGGCGGATTTATTCAACTCCTGCAAAATGGCTATGCGCCCTTGCTGGTAACTGCAATTGAGTCGGCACAGAAACTGGGTATGGGGGCTGTCATTCGGAAAAGCCTTGACGATGTGCTTAAGGTGTTTGTGTTGAATCATCAGGCTTTGAGCCGTGAAACCAATACCGCGGAATTTGCGCAGCTCTACGATGAATTCAAAGAGTTTGAAGCCCTGGAAAAGAGCTTTTCAGAAGAGCTGCCGGGCTTGTTGCGGGAGATTGTGAAAGCCTCCATTCAGGCTTTCGATGCTGAAGAAAATTCAGCAAAGAATTAGGATATATCAATAGGGTAGTGCCCCGTCGGTTGCGTATCTTCGCGCGCCTTTTTAGCCGGCTGAAATTCAGCCATTCATGCGCTAATTGTCATTACAGAACAGGCTTTTACAAATCATGCTTTCAGTACAGAACTTGTCTTTGCGCTATGGTAAGCGCGTCCTTTTTGAAGAAGTAAACATCCGTTTTACGGAAGGAAACTGCTACGGTATCATCGGAGCCAACGGTGCCGGAAAATCTACTTTCCTGAAAATCCTGTCCGGCGATATAGAGCCATCAACGGGCAAGGTCGAAATCTCGAAAGGCCAGCGGATGAGTGTGCTGAAACAGCATAATACCGAGTACAACGAAGTCACGGCGCTACAAACGGTGATTCGTGGAAATGACGAGCTGTTCCGCATCATGGAAGCGAAGGATGCACTGTACGCCAAAGAAGATTTCAGCGAAGAAGATGGTATAAAGGCAGGGGAGTTAGAGGCTCATTTTGCCGAAATGGATGGCTGGAATGCCGAGAGCGATGCGGCCACCTTGCTGAGCAATCTGGGCATCACAGAAGACCTTCATTACAAGCTGGTCAAGGAATTGGATGGTAATCAGCGTGTACGCGTGTTGCTGGCTCAGGCCCTGTTTGGCAATCCGGACATCCTGTTGCTGGACGAGCCTACCAATGACCTGGATCTGGAAACAATTTCCTGGCTGGAAGATTTTCTGGCCGACTACGAAAAAATTGTGCTGGTCGTCTCCCACGACCGTCACTTCCTGGATGCGGTTTGTACCCACGTCGCTGACATTGACTTCGGGAAAATTTCCATCTACTCGGGCAACTATACTTTCTGGTATGAGACCAGCCAGTTGTTGTTGCGTCAACGGGCGGAGCAGAATAAAAAGGCCGAAGACAAGATTGCAGAACTAAAAGAGTTTATTGCCCGCTTTTCGGCCAATGCGTCCAAGAGCCGCCAGGCAACCAGCCGGAAGAAAG
>JAMIQN010000023.1:0-6449 GCA_035914595.1 Chitinophagaceae bacterium
CAACACACGCATTTTCGCCGGTGTCAAGATTTATGATGGATGTACGCTGGGTGCGCGCGTCACGGTGCATTCAGGTGCCGTGATCGGAGGCGATGGCTTTGGCTTTGCGCCACAGGCAGATGGCAGTTACAAGAAGGTGCCTCAGATTGGAAATGTCGTAGTAGAAGATGATGTGGAAGTGGGCGCTAATACCACGCTGGACCGTGCCACGATGGGCTCTACCATCATTCGTAAAGGCGTGAAGCTAGACAACCTGATTCAGATTGCGCACAACGTGGAGGTTGGTGAGCATACCGTGATAGCAGCCCAGGCCGGCATTTCCGGTTCTACGAAACTGGGCAAGAACTGCATGATTGGTGGGCAAGTGGGCATGGTAGGTCATATCCAGATTGCCGAAGGCACCCGCATCAATGCACAAAGCGGCATATCCAAATCCGTAGAAACGCCCAATCAGGCCCTCAACGGCTCCCCTGCTTTTGATTATCGTACCTCACTGAAAAGTCAGGCCATTTATAGAAATTTGCCCGAATTGCAGCAGCGCATTGCCCGGCTCGAAGAAGAGCTTAAAACGCTTGCCGGGCTTTTGAAAAGCGCTGCCTCATCCTCCCAGACTCTGTGACGCAAACAATCTCCCCGGCTGAGCAAGCAGGCTTCACCTCCTCTAAATCTCAGCAATCCGAAAATCAGCATACCCTGCGCGGCTCCGTCAGCCTGCCGGGTGTAGGCCTGCACACAGGCCGCGAAGTGCAAATGACCATGCGCCCCGCCAACCCGGGTCATGGCATCCGGTTCCAGCGTGTGGACCTGCCGGAAAAGCCCATCGTGAAAGCCGATGTGGACTTTGTGGTGGACACCAGCCGCGGCACCACCCTCGAGCATAACGGCGCCCGCGTAAGCACTGTGGAGCACCTGCTGGCGGCCCTCGTCGGCATGGGCGTGGACAATGCCCTCATTGAACTCGACGGCCCCGAGATTCCTATTCTGGATGGCAGCGCCCGCCTCATTATTGAAGCTATTGAAAGCGTGGGCGTGCAGGAGCAGGATGCCCGCCGTATCGTATTTAGCATAGACCAGAACATCCACTTCTATGACCCAATCAAGAATGTGGACATGCTGGCCGTGCCCGCCGCCGAATACAATATCACCACGCTGATAGATTTCAATTCAAAAATTCTGGGAACGCAGCACGCAGCCCTGAAGCATATCAGCGAATTCAAAGAAGAAATTGCGCCTTGCCGCACGTTCTGCTTTCTGCATGAGTTGGAATATCTGCTGCAGCATAATCTCATCAAAGGCGGCGACCTGAGTAATGCCATTGTGGTTGTGGACAAGGCCGTCAATCAGACCGAGCTGGACCATTTGGCCAAGGTGCTGAACAAGCCCGCCATCGAAGTGAAGCATGAAGGCATCCTGAACAATGTGCAGCTTCATTACCCCAACGAGCCGGCGCGCCACAAGCTGCTGGACGTTGTGGGAGACCTCGCACTGATTGGCCACCCCATCCGTGCGCACATCATCGCAAACCGACCGGGCCATAGCAGCAATGTGGAGTTTGCGAAAAAAATCAAGCAATACATCAAGAAGAACAAGAACCAGAGCGATGCTCCGGTGTATGACCCCAACCAGCCGGCGGTGTACGACATCACGCGGATCGAAAAATCGCTGCCGCACAAGTACCCCTTCCTGCTGGTGGATAAGATCATTGAACTGAGTGAATCGCATGTCGTGGGGCTGAAGAATGTCACCTTCAATGAGCAGTTTTTCCAGGGCCACTTCCCTGGCAATCCGGTGATGCCGGGTGTGCTTCAAATCGAAGCGCTGGCACAGGCCGGCGGCATTCTTGCCCTGAATAATTACAGCGACCCGGAGAACTACGACACCTATTTCATCAAGATTGACAAGGCACGCTTCAAAATGAAAGTGGTGCCCGGCGATACGCTCCTTTTAAAGCTGGAACTGATGAATCCGATTCGTCGGGGCATATGTGAAATGCGCGGCACGGCATATGTGGGCAACCGCCTGGCCACTGAAGCCGAATTAGTAGCTCAAATCGTTCGTAGAAATAAGTAAGGGCGGTTCCGGTGTGCATCCTTCCTTTGAAAAATTTTCCTCTAAGAATTTCCTCAGAAACCAAGGACTGCCGCCGGCACATTCAACCCAGTTTCTACTGCTGCATGAAATCAGGAATGGCCTTGCAACAGCTACCCGAAGCACGGTAACCGCTTTACTACAAAACATCAAAAACCGGCTAACATTGCGCAGCCCCTTCCCCGCACCGCCCGCCAACGACCCAAGTAATCATCGCATGATTCACCCGCTAACCTACGTTCACCCGGACGCCAAGATTGGCGCCAATGTGAAGATTGACCCCTTTACGATGGTGCACCGAAATGTGGAGATCGGCGATGGCACCTGGATCGGTTCCAACGTGACCATTATGGAAGGTGCCCGCATCGGCAAAGACTGCCGCATCTTCCCTTCAACAGTCATCTCTGCCATTCCGCAGGACCTCAAATTCAAAGGCGAGGATACACTCACCATCATCGGCGACAACTGCACCATCCGCGAATGCGTGACCATCAACCGCGGCACCGCCGACCGCAATCATACCCGCATTGGCAACAACTGCCTGATCATGGCCTACAGCCATATTGCGCATGACTGCGAGATCGGCAATCAGTGTATTTTTTCGAATAACACTACCCTGGCCGGCCATATCACCATCGGCGATAACGTCGTGCTGGCAGGCCTCACTGCCGTGCAGCAGTTTGTCCGTATCGGCTCTCATGCCTTTGTGACCGGAGGCTCGCTGGTGCGCAAGGATGTGCCGCCGTATGTGAAGGCGGCGCGTGAACCCCTGTCGTATGTGGGCGTCAACAGCATTGGCCTGAAACGCCGCGGCTACAGCACCGAAAAAATCAATCACATCCTCGACATCTACCGGATTCTGTATGTGCGGGGCTACAATGTGAGTAAGGCCTTAGGCATTATTGAAGCCGATATCCCCGTGAGCGACGAGCGCGATGAAATCATTTCTTTCATCCGCGATACGGGCCGTGGCATCATGCGCGGATATACCCGCCGGATGAATGAGGATATGCCTTAAGGCTATGTCGTTCTGCATCCTTCCGGTCGGCTTAAATGTGCCCTTGCGGAAGGCCTGTTTCGCTTTTCTTATCCATGCAAGTCCAGCTTGAAAACCTCGGGAAACGCTACCAACGACATTGGGTGTTTCGTGGTGTTTCGCTGACGCTGAAAGCTGCCGGCTCATTAGCCATCCTCGGGCACAATGGTAGCGGCAAGAGTACCCTGATGCGCATCCTGGCAGGCATGCAGCACCCCAGCGAAGGCCGCATCTCTTTTACTGACGGGAATCAAAAAGCTGTCGCTTCCGAATCCATTTTCCGGCAGGTGGCCTATTGCGCACCCGGCATGGACCTGCCCGAAGAACTCACACTACCTGAGCTGCTGGATTTTCACTTCAATTTCAAGCGGCCCCTGCCGGGGATTTCCATCCCGGCCATCATCAGCCTGACCGGGTTGGACAAGGCAAAGCACAAGCCGATTGGTGATTTTTCTTCGGGCATGAAACAGCGGGTGAAACTGGCGCAGGCCATCTTCTCTAACGCACCCCTGCTGCTGCTGGATGAACCCTGCACCAATCTGGATGATGCGGGCGTGCAGCAATACCTCGACTGGATGGGCCGCTACGCCGCAGGACGCACGGTGGTCGTAGCCTCGAATGATGAGCGCGAGTATGGCTTCTGCCAAGAGAAACTGAGCCTGACTATGCCCTAAGCCCTACGGACGGCCGCCCTTGTTGATGGCGGCAAACTAAGGAGCTTCTTCCTTCGAAAATCCTTTCAAGAATGTGGGCATCCCGGCCCGATCGTTCTAACGATAAACCATTCACCACGCGGGGCAGATGAGCGCGGGCAGCAATTATCTTTAGCGCCATTTGGCTTCCGCCCCTGCTCTTGGTTGTGCCTTTGCGCCAACTATAAACAGCTTGGAAACGCCGCGCACATCTGCCCTTCATGCAACGTTTTACCGGCCTCATCGGCATCGTACTCATCCTCGGCATTGCCTTTCTTTTTTCCAACAACCGTCGCCGCATCAACCTGCGGCTGGTGGTGAGCGGCCTGGCCTTACAGATCTTCATCGCACTGCTGGTATTCAAAGTGCCTTTTGTCAATCACTTTTTCCAGTTTTTGGGGAAGGGTATGGAGAAAATTGAAGGCTTTGCGAAGGTGGGTGCCGACTTTGTGTGGGGCGGCATCGGTGCGGTGGATTTCAGCGGGGCTATAGTCAACTATAGTGCGCCGGGCAGCTTTGTATTTGCCTTCAACATAACCGCCACCATCATCCTCGTGTGCGTACTGGTTGCCGTTTTCTACCATATCGGCGTGATGCAACGAATCGTAGCCGTCATTGCGCGGGCTATGAACTGGGTGATGCGCGTGAGCGGTGCTGAGGCTCTTAGCAATGTAGCTTCTGCATTTGTAGGGCAGGTGGAAGCGCAGGTCATGATTCGCCCCTACCTGGCCAGCATGACGCGATCTGAACTGTTGGCATCTATGAGCGGAAGCCTTGCCTGCATTGCCGGAGGCATCCTGATTGTGTATGCCAATATGGGCCTGAGGGCCGGGCTGAACATCACACCACAACTGATAGCAGCCTCATTGATGGCCGCTCCGGGAGCGCTGGTGATTTCCAAAATCGTGTTCCCGGAAACAGAGGAATCGCAGACGCTGGGCAAGGTGAAGCTGGAGGTGAAAAGCACGTACAGCAACCTGATAGATGCCATCTCTCATGGCGCTGCCGACGGCTGGAAGATTGCCATGAACGTGATCGCCATGCTGATTGGATTCATTGCGCTGATTGCCATGATTGACTGGATTTTATTGCATACCGGCCATCTGTTTAACCCGCATCTGGACCTCACACTGAATTACCTTTTCGGCAAACTCTTCTATCCTTTTGCCTGGGCGATGGGTGTGCCTTCCGGCGATGTGGCCAATGTGGCTACCCTGCTGGGCCAAAAGATTACCATCAATGAATTTGTGGCTTTCACAAACCTGACCAATCACAGCGTGCCGGTGCTTAGCTCCAAAGGCCTGACCATTGTGACGGTTGCTATTTGCGGCTTCGCCAATTTCTCCTCCGTAGGGATGCAAATTGGAGGTATCGGGGCGCTGGCACCCGAGCGCCGCGCCGACCTGGCAAGGCTGGGCATGAAGGCCCTGCTTTGCGGCACGCTGGCTTCCTACCTGTCCGCTACGATAGCGGGAATGCTAATCGGATAAGTACTGCTACGGCAGGCCTTTCAACATACAAAGCCTTGTCTTGCTTTACTTTACGGGAGCTCACCCGGCGCTGTTTTAGCAATTTTCTTGCCCCTCAAAAGGGAGCCTGTTTCCTACTTATTGCGCGTTGTGGCAATGACGGGCCCCACGCTTCTGTTTTCAGCCCCTACGAGGAACGGCTTTAGGTGGGTGGCAAACCAGGTAGGCCCGAAGGCTTTTGCACCGGCCTGTGCCGATGCCCCATCCGCCCAAAGGAGAATGGCAATTGCATGGGTTTCATCCACTTTAATGAAATGAAAGTCAACGAAACCTTCCAGCTTTGAGAGAATGGGCATTCCCTCGCTCTGAAGTTCGTCTTTGAAACTGTCAACAGGCTTGTTGAACTGAAGATGGTTGACGACGGCAAACATGGGGCTGATATGGTTGATAAAAGCATATAAATCCTACCCGTGTAAATTTTCAGAAACACCTATTGCGCTGAAGATGCTTGAATTTTACTATCCGCAAATTACAACTACTTAGCAACCCACACAACCGGCACAGACAATACAAGCCCTCAAGCAGGTGCCACAAACCACGCAAGGCTGTCTGAAAAGAAAGGGTTTTGCAGGTGCCTTTAGTTTGCTTTGAAGTGATATTTCTCGGTAAAAAAGCGAATTAGCCCTGTCGCTCTTTCCTTCATTTGCTGCTGCTTCCCAATGTTGCGAATGCAATAGGTGCGGTAATGAGCCAAGGTATTAAAGTATTTATTAAGAATCATTTTGTCCGTTGTCACGATAGGTGTCTTGGTGGGGACTTCGCTTTGGGGCGTCAAATTCCTCAGTTCTGCATAGCTGAACAGTCCATTTGAAATTGTTCGGAGGGTCGTTTGAATTTCTTGAAAGACAGTGGTTTCATCATTCTTGTAGCTTCTGACAAGGTTATCATATTCTGTAACACTGTCTGCATCCGCCTTTTCCAATAAGCGCATTCCTCCGGCATTTTTCAGTTGTTGCAAAGTGCGGTCAGAAAGGTTGAGCTGCCAAAAAGCCTGGGAATTGACAAACAAGTCGGTGAGGCAGCTATTGCAACTTTGTTTTGAGAAAAGAGAATCATAGCAGGCCGAAATCACCTCCAGCCGGTCCACCTTGGTTTGATACTGCA
>JAMIQN010000024.1:0-6234 GCA_035914595.1 Chitinophagaceae bacterium
GGATAGACTTCGTGATACACGATGCGGCTGTAACCGCGTGTTTCGACCTGCTTGGCTCCGTTCAGAAATTGCGCCCGGAATGAAGAGGGTTCTTCCGCGGAGATGCGAGGATGGGGGTTTGCGCCCACCAGCGTAACACTCATCCCTTCTGCGCGAAAGCTTTGCCCGGGTTCTCTCCGATTTTCCCCTACTGTAGAAACAAACGTGTAGTAAATGCCATCTGAGGCTAATGAGATATTCAGGCCACGACTACTCAGATGATACAATACCTCAGGCATCTGCCCTAACGTGTGTACTTGGCCTTTGTTGGCCATGAATAGCGAAGGAATCGGGCCTACTGTTACAGGCATGGCCCATGCACTGGCTGGCAGCAGGCAGAATACGGCAGCAATTAGATTCCGACTCATTGTTGTGGGTCAGTTGATAAGTACAGTAATCGAATTCGGAGCGCTGTGTGACCAGTTCACACTAATGATAGTCCCCGATGATGGGTTGCCACTAATACTTGAACTTACGGTGAAGAAATTTTCTCGTCAGATATGGAGGCAATTGGGTACATAGTCTGATAAAGTTAGAGGAAATCATTTTCGTTGGCGCGTATGAAGAAGTCGCTCCCACAACGATCTGGGATATTCTGGGCGACTACTTTCATTACTTATGGTTACTCACTGAAAGCCCCAACTTTGCGCCTTCCTGCAAGGAAATTTTAGCCACATGACCGCCCCCTTTTTTACTCGCCTTTTTCCGAGTCTTCTTACCAACTGTCTTGTTGTACCGGGCTTCTTTTTGTTCGCCGGCCTGCTCTCCGCCTGCCACAACCCACAGCTCTCCGCCCGCCAGCAAGCTCTCGACACCGTTCACGTTTCGGCGCGCAACAATGCGATGGACATCTTCCGCACCAGCTCGCCCCGCATCTGGGATATCGTCAACACGACGGTGACGCTACGCTTTGATTTTGAAAAAAAGCAGGCCGACGGCGATGCCCTCTTGCAGGTGATGGCCTACACGCGCCCGCAGGATACACTGGTGCTGGATGCAAAGAGTATGGACATCCATCGTGTGGCGCTCAAAAGCCCTTTGTCGGAGGCTCTGCAACCCCTCCCTTATACCTACGATGGAAAGCAACTGAAAATTGATGTGAGCCGCGTGCCTTTTGGCAATCTGGACATCAAATCCTCTCAGTTTATTCGCATCGAATACACGGCTAAGCCTTATGCGCAGCCTGCCACCGGCTCCTCTGCCATTGCCGAAGGCCGCGGCCTTTATTTCATCAATACCGACCACGCCATTCCCGGCAAGCCGGTGCAGATATGGACCCAGGGGGAAACTGAAAGCAACTCGCACTGGATACCCACCATTGATAAACCGAACCAGCGCAGCACCTTCACCATCTCGCTGGTGGTGCCCGACTCTATGACCACCCTGAGCAATGGTCACCTCGCATCGCGCAAACCACTGGCCAACGGTATGCGCATGGACACCTGGGCCATCTTTCAACCCATCCAGGTCTATGCAGCCATGTTTGCCATTGGTCGCTTCGATATCGTGCGAGACTCCTGGCAGAACAACGAAGGGCAAAGCTTTGAAGTGAGCTATTACGTGGAGCCGAAGTATGCGCCCAATGCTCACGGCATGTTCCGTTACACACCCGAGATGATGACCTACTTCTCCAAGGCCACCGGCGTTTCCTACCCCTGGACGAAGTATAGTCAGGTGGTCGTTCGGGATTATGTGAGTGGCGCTATGGAGAACACGACGGCTACTCTTTTCGGAGAATTTGCCAACAAAGACCGCCGTCAGTTGCTGGATGAAAGCAATGAAGACGTGGTGAGCCATGAGCTGTTTCACCAATGGTTTGGCGATTACGTCACCTGCGAAAGCTGGAGCCATATTACCCTCAACGAATCCTTTGCCAGCTTTGGCGAATTGCTGTGGCGCCGATACAAGCATGGCCGGGCCAGCGCCGATGAGCATGCCTGGGGCGACCTGCAGTCCTATCTCCAGTCCGCACGCCTCAACGACCCGCCGCTGGTGCGCTTTCATTATCGCAACCGCGAGGATGTTTTTGACCGGGTTTCCTATCAAAAAGGCGCCTGCATCCTGCGTTATATCGAAAGCCTGATCAGCGACACGCTGATGTCTCGCTCCATGGAAACTTATTTGCGCGCTAATGCACAGGAAAGTGCCGAGGCGGACAACTGGCGGCTGGCGCTGGAGCGTATCACCGGCCTGGACTGGAGGCCCTTTTTCAACCAATGGTATTATCGCGGAGGCCACCCGGTGCTGCAATTGCGCTATGCCTACAATGATGCCGCCCACAAGATGAGCCTGACAGTCCGGCAACAAAGTGCGCCGGACAGCAATTACCTCTACGACCTACCAGTGAAGACGGCCGTGATTTATGAAGGGCAGGCACCGAGGATCGAGCATTGGCGCATCAATCGCCGCGAACAGCAATACCAATTCCCCGCCGATGCGCAGGGCCGCTATCCGCTGGTGATTGTGGATGCAGACCATGTGCTGCCCGCCATGATAGATGAGGAAAAGCCGATGAAGATGTGGCTGAGCCAGCTCAAACTTTCAAACGACTATATCAGCAAAGTGATGGCAGTGAATGCGGCCATGCGCAATGATGCACAATCGCTGGCACCTTCTGTGCTTGCCGCCGGCCTGGCAGACACAATTGGCAAAGTGCGCCTCTATACCCTCCAACAAATCGCCGGACTCAAACGCCAGTCTGCCCGGGATGTGCTGCTAACCCAGGTGCGCCTGATGAGTGCCACCGGCAATAACCAGGAGCGCGCGGCGGCTTATGATGTATTAGGTAAATGGAAAGACCGGAATGAGCTGCATGATATGATCGTAGCGGTGAGTGATAGCTCTTATCTCGTGTCCGGTGCGGCGCTGGGCGCACTGAGCAGCTTAGTTCCCGACACGGCATATGCCCTAGCCAAGGAGGTGCTGAAGCAACATCCGCGTAGCCTGCTGGAAGCTGCGGTGTGGACGGCCATTTCCAATCAGGGTAAGGCGGAAGACCTTGCATTTTTTCAACAAAAAGCCATCAGAGCCTACGGACGGCAGAAAATTGCGCTGGCGCAAAACGTAGCCCTCCTCGCCAAAGCCACCACCGACGACAGCGTCTTTGCCCACAGCCTTGCCCTCATTCAAAAGATGACAGCCGATGAAGCCATCGGTGGCTATCGTTTTGCCATTGGTTCCTTAGCCTTTGGATTAGCCAAAGAATACCGCGACGGGAAGAATGCCTGGCGGATGAAAGCAGCCCAGGAAACTGCGCAGTCCATTCAAAAGTTGGAGCATGATGAGGACAACCTCAGCAAGTACCGCCAGATTGCAAACAGTAAATAGGGGAGAGAATCGCTACCGTTCAGGGTAGGGAAAAGGAAGTGCTCAGCGCCTGATCCGGCATACGAACACGGGCTAAATACAAGCCTGCCGGCAGGAACGAAACAGGCAGAGCAACGGTGTTATTGCCTTTGTGCAAGGACAGATTCTCATCTTCAAAAACCACCTGTCCCCACTGATTTAAAACCGAAAGGTGGGCGCGGCAATCGCGGGAGGCAGCAAGCTGCAGTTGCACCATCCGACTATCCGTTGCAGCGATTACGGAAAGTGAAGAATACTGCTGCTGCAACGGCTCGGAAATACTTACCGGAGCATCATTGCAGGCATTGCTGCGGCGCTGCACATCGTGCTGAAACATGAGCCAGTCCGGCCCGTGCCCCGGCCCTACAGTAAGCATATAGGCCCTGCCAAAATCCTTGTAGAAGTCCGGGTATTCGCCATGCCCGCCAACGATGAACACATCCTGCTTTCCATCCCGGTTGAAGTCGGCAATGAGCGGTGCATGGTCAAACGAAAAGAGCGAATCACCGTAATCGCTGCGCAGATTTTTTTGAAAAAGGAGGCTGCCGTTCTCGCCATGCAATGCAATAAGGTCGCCATGATCGGTCCCGAAAACAACATCAGGATAAGCGTCATTGTTGAGGTCTGCAAGGGCAGGCCCGCGAAAGCATTGTGCATACCCGGGCATGTCAAACACCCACATCTGGCTGCCATTGCCGCGTAGCGCCACCATCTTGTACCAGGCCGCAAACACCACATCGCAGCGGCCATCGGCATCCAGGTCTGCAATGATAGCAGGTGAGGTCGCCGCGAAATTGTTGCCCACGGAATAGGTCCATTTCGTTGCGCCCGTGCGCCCGTTCAGACAATAGAGCGTGTCGTTGTAGCAGCCGATGAGCAGCTCAGGGATGCCGTCCTGGTCCAGGTCGCCAACGGCGGTGCCGTGATACACCACATCGTTCAGGGCATGGGCCCAAAGCAGGTGCCGGTCGCTGCCACGAAAAGCATAGACCTTATTCGCATTTCTGTTCACGGCATTCCAGGTGGCCACCACAAAATCGGGTCGCCCGTCTCCATCCAGGTCTGCGATGCTGGGCGCCGTTTGAATCCACGAGTCGGTATCTACTGCAAGCTCCCAGGCCACACTGCCATCGGCGCCATGCAGGCACACAACATAGCCGCCAAATTCACCATGCAGGATTTCCGGCTTGCCATCACCATCCAGGTCGGCGACCGTGGGTGGCGAGTCGCTGCCACGCGTGTTGGCCACCCATTTGATACGGCCCGTGGAGCCATCCAGGCAAAAGGTTTTCGGATTGCAGGAGGCCGCGACAATCACGTCCTTCCGCCCATCAAGATCTACATCGTAGAGAAGTGGTGCTGCGTCATTGCAGCCTTCTGCGGCACCGGCCGCATTGAACTTCCAAAGGAGGCTTCCATTTTCGGCGTTGAGGGCATACACACAACTGTCATTGCGATAGCAGCCAAAAACGATTTCGAGTTTCCCGTCCTGGTCCAGGTCAGCAGCGGCAGACTGACCAAAAGAATTGTCACGCGTATCATAGGCCCATTGGACGGCAGGCTGTGCAGATGCCATCGTCGTACTAAGAAGGCAGAGCAGAAGGATGCGTCCGAACATGAGGGCTGCTTTCAGGAAAGATACTGCCCGCTGCTGCAGCCCGGGCCTGCCTTTTGCTGCGCGCCCGATCAGCTTTCTTCTTCAAAAAAAATCTTGTAGAAATGGAGGCCCTGAGCCTCGTCGTAGCCCCGCTCAATGCGGCCGCGGTCGCCATGCACATACACGTGAAAATTCTTGTCGAGCTTCAACACGCTACGCATGCCCCGCAGGTTTTTCTTCACGGCAGCCGTTGAAATTTCAAACTGCTCATTGAAGCGCAGCTCGCGGTCTTCGGCATACTGCTGCTCGTATTGGCGGAAGGAGCGGATCAGTGTTTCATCGCGGAAAACGGCCTGCTCGAATTCAGCCTTTTGAAAAGCTTCTTTCTGTTGGAAATAGCCCGTAGAACGATTCAGCATTTCGATTTGCTGCACGCGCTCCACCTCATACTCCTCCGGGATTTGCTGCTGGATAAACAGCCGGCTCATGTGGAGGTAATCCTCGGTGGCATGGTAGGCATCATCGGCGGCGCGCACTTTCAAAAAATGGTCTTTCCAGAACTGGGCTTCACCGCCTTTGGCCGTGCGGTCGGTCACGTAGCAACGATAGCCTGCTGCCGCGTCGGTATTGAAGATGAGGCAGCCTTTGTCCAGCTTTTCCGGGCTGATGCCTTCATCAGGCTGAAAGGCAAAGCTGCCATCCTGTTCTTCAATTTTTAGAAAGGCACTCTTCGATTCGGTTTTGTAAATGCCCACGGCATCCACCAGTTTGCCTTCGAGGGGGCAACCCTGGAAATAGGCCACGTGCAGCTCGCCGCTTTTGATCTGCGGCAGGTTGGTGATGTCGTGCAGGTGGCGGGCCATTTTCACCGACTGGCGCAGGAGGTTTTTCGGATTTTCAAAAATGGCCGACACGAAGTTGAAAATTTCATTCAGCGACAGCTCGGCAGGATGCCAGAGGCGGTAGCTCGCCGCTTCTTTGAAAGGCGTCAGAAAAAAGGATAGAAGCAGCCGGTGCAGGCCCTCATTTTCGATTGGAACGGGTCGGGAGGAAAGCTGTAATACATCGCCGGCAGCCGGATTGCCTACGTAATGCGTCGCCAGCGTTTGCAGGCGGATATCAGTAAGGGAAAGCATGGGGAAAGGGGCGGCAAGGTAGGCCAACCATGCGGCAGCCGGAATAGCCGACAGGGTTGGCGGAGCGGCCTTAGTGCCGACAGGTTTTCATCTTCAAAACCGCATAGTTGGGATGCT
>JAMIQN010000025.1:0-4811 GCA_035914595.1 Chitinophagaceae bacterium
CGCTTCGATTTCATCGTGGACCTGCACCGCAACCTGCGGACGACGCGTGTGAAACGAGCTTTGGACGATGTGAAAAGCGCCGCCTTTCCCAAAAAGAATTTTGAAAAATGGGTTGCGGTCAATTTTCGCGTCAATCTGATGCCGGATGCCAGCATCGTAGAGCGATATTTTGAAGCTGTGAAGCCACTGGGGGTGCACAATGATGGCGGCGGCCTGGAATGTTATATCCCGGAACGTTCCAGAATTACCGATCAGGACATTCCCACCTCGCACTGGGCGGGCTATGTGGGTTGCGTCATTGGCGGGTCATATCCTACCAAACAGTTGCCGCTGGAGCAATGGCAAAAATTGTGTGCTTTGTCGCCGTTTCCCATCATTTTGCTGGGAGGCCCCGAAGACCGCGAACTGGGGCGTCAGATTGCCGAACAGGACCCTGTGAAGATTTACAACTCCTGTGGAAAATTCAACATCATGGAATCGGCGGCGCTGGTGGAACGGGCCCGCGTGATCGTCAGCAACGACACCGGTCTGATGCATATCGCGACGGCATTTCGCAAGCCAGTCATCTCATTATGGGGCAATACCTCGCCGGAGCTGGGCATGTTTCCCTACTACGGTGGCAACAATCTGAAAAGCCGTATCAGTCCGCTGAGCGTAATTATTGAGCACAAGAATCTCGGGTGTCATCCCTGCTCCAAGCTGGGGTATCAGCGTTGCCCGCGCGGCCATTTCAAGTGCATGCGCGAGCTGGACATGGGTATCGTGGCAGAAGCCATCAAAAAGTTTTGGAAGGGGCCAACCAAGTAGGTGAAATCGCCGTCTTAGTCTTTAAGTATTGGTAAATTTCCGCTTTCAATTTCAAAACGGACGTCGCCTCTTTTTAACGGAACTCTATGAAGTATTTATCTACCCGCCTCCTTTTCGTGCTCTTACTGTTGGCAGGAGGGTTTGGGGCGCCATACCGCGCGTATGCCGACCACCTGGCTGCAGTGGATCTGAACGTGGAATACATCGGCACGGGCCCCACGGATATGAAGTATCAGATCACGCTGCGGGTGTACAAAATCTGCGAGCCGGACTACTCCACAATTGGCAACTACCCGACGGGCCCTTACATCATGAATCTGGGGCTGTTTCCTACAGATTACGTCACTGTGAAAGGGACCGGGATTACATCCACCACCGTGCAAGTAAATCAGGTGGGGCCTGAGGATACGCTTGATCAGCTTTGCGGTGATTACAAGTCGCAGAACTCCTGTCGTCAGCTCGCCAATTTCGTGCAGTTTCCGGGCTTCCTGCGCCGTACTTACCAGGCCACTTACACCATCCCCAATGGGACACGCCCACCCGATTTGACTTTTTATTGGAGCAGTTGCTGCCGGAATGCAGGTGTACAAAACATCACGAACACGGGCGGCACTCCGGTGAGCGGCGCGGGCATCTATGTGGAGTGTATGATCAACAGTCAGTTAAAGTACAACAACAGCTCGCCCAAATACACCGCCGATCCGATTCCCTATATCTGCGCGAACCGGCTGTATAACTACGTCAATGCGCCGGTGGACATAGACAATGATTCACTGTTTACCTACAATCTGAATCCCAAAACCTTTGGCGTACCTCCGGCAAATCTGCCTTATGCAAGCGGCTACTCTGCCAGCAATCCTATCGCATCAGCAGCTCCCGGATATTCCGTCAATGGAACTACCGGAACCGCCACCTTCAATCCGCAAAACACCGGTAAATATGTCCTTGCATTCCGCACGGAAGACCGCGACAAAACCACGGGTGCCTTGTACGGCTATATCTCCCGTGATGTTCAGGTGAGCGTACTTCCCTGCCCTGGCCTTCAGGATCCCACTATTGACTCTATCGTTCAGGCACCTACGGGCATCAAGATGCTGGATTCTACTGTAGGCAATAACGTGATTTATGTGTGCCCCGGCTCCACGATCAGTTTCCAGGTGAATGCACACGTCAACAGCCCGAATGGGATAATCATTCTACGTCCCCTGCTGTCTTCAGTGCTGCCTACCGGCCTTACATTCAGCACTACCGGCAACTATGGAACGGCAGCCACTACTACGTTCAACTGGACACCCGGCGTTACGGATGTAGGCGACCATATCATTGCGATGGAGGCCTTGGATAGCGGCTGTTCTTCCACCGTGCCCATCGTCCCGAAAGTGTATTTCGTGTTTACGATTCGGGTGCTGGGCGCCGGCCTGGATGCTGGCCCCGACTTGCTGGTTTGCCCATTGGGCGATAAGCCTGTTCAGTTAGGTACTGTGAATGGAAATCCTACTTCAAACTATGCGTGGACGGATTTGAACGGTGCGCCGGCACAATTCCTTTCCTGCACAGACTGCGAAAATCCACTGGCAACGCCACCTTACAACTACGATTACGTCGTCACGACAGATGACCCGAAACGCCTTTGCAAGAGCAGCGATACGGTTCGCGTATGGATAGACACTTCCGTTTATATCGTAGCACCCCAGGACCCGCTGGTTGTCTGCCGTCCGGACTACGTGAATCTGCTGTCGCAGGCATATGGGCCGGCTCCTTACATGAATATCCCCTGCGGCACCAGCAACACCATCAGTTGTGCACCGGGCACAGAACAAACCGCCATCATAGGCTTTGGTCAAAATCCGGCTTCCAGCCCCACCAATACACCGTTCTACACCTCCAAAGTGTTCACGAAGTATCAGTTCATCATTCCGAAATCCGAAATACTGAACGGCGGATTTTATAGCGGTACCATCAAGGGTCTTGCGTTCGAAACCTTAGGCCCCATCAATGCGACGAACAAAATGGATTATCTGTTCGTTTCGCTGGCCTGCGTGCCGTTCGACAAATTCCCGGTGCCCGCGAATAATGCCAGCTTCTATTCCAATCCGGAGCTGGTAGCAACCCTGACGAACTATGCCCTCACAGCCAGTGCCTGGAATGAAATCACCTTCGACCAGCCTTATAGCTGGGACACTTCTCAGAACCTGCTGGTGGACCTGTGCATCGGCCCGCTGACGAAAAACACAAACGGCATTGACCCGGTGGCTATGGTGCCCGGCAGCGCTATTCAAAAAAGTTCAGACCTGCAGAATGTGTGCACGGACAATGCACCTACCGTGAGCAATTTTACCGAGCGGCCTGTGGTGAAAT
The DNA here is from genome assembly GCA_035914595.1 of Chitinophagaceae bacterium. Lineage (GTDB taxonomy): Bacteria > Bacteroidota > Bacteroidia > Chitinophagales > Chitinophagaceae > UBA1952. Next base: position 3,166 of record JAMIQN010000025.1, read on the forward strand.
TTACCTACTGTCCCACGCCCATTTTGCCCTTCGTATATCACTGGGACTCCGGCAATAATCTTAGCGACAGCAACATTCAAAATCCGCGTGCCTTCGTGCCGCGCAGCATCAACTATGCAGTGTACACGATCGGGCGAAACGGATGCCGCGTGCGCGATTCGTTGCACATCATTGTGCCGGAACACCACGTGATGGTAGCGCCTACCGATACCACGGTTTGCCTGAACCAGCCTGCTCCTTTGCACGCGAGCGGTGCCGACGGCTATCAGTGGTTTGAGTACAACGGAGGAGCCTTCAGCGATGCCTCCGGCTCGCTCTATTGCACCAACTGTCCCAATCCTACGGCGAAGCCTCAGGCAACTACGACCTACGCGGTAGTCTTCTCTAATGACGTGCATCGTTCTGCGCCGAGTAATGCCAATTATGAAACCGGCTGCCCCGACACATTGACGACTACGGTGCGCATTAACCCGCTGCCATACGTCTGGATCAGCAATAACGACACGATGATTAAGTATGGTCAAAGCGTGCCGCTCTTTGCACATGGTACGCAGTGGTATTCCTGGGCTCCTTCCGGCTCTGTGACTGACCCCAATTCGCCTTCGCCGCTGGCACATCCTGTCGAGACAACGTCTTACGTTGTTTATGGCATGGACACGAATGGCTGCGTGAATACCGACACCGTGAGAGTGGCTGTAGATTATCGGGGTAACCTGTTTGTACCAACTGCCTTCACACCGAATGGCGATGGCCGCAATGATGTATTCCGCCTCGTGAATCTGGGGCCGCGCAGCCTGATGGAATTCCGTGTGTTCAATCGCTGGGGACAGGAAGTCTTTTCCACCACCAATCCGAATGGCGGATGGGATGGCACCTGGCGCGGCGAAAAAGCCCCGACCGGCACCTATCAATACCTGATTCGGGTGGGATATCCCGACCAGATGACCGAGACTTTTAAGGGTGATGTAACGCTGATTCGATAAGCTCCAAGAAGGAGCGACCGGGTTTCTGCGAACCATCGGAAACAGAGACCCGGTTTCAAATAACAGATTACATAATCATCTATGCGCACATTTGTTTATTCTTTGTTATTGGCAGGAAAATGACACACACAACACCTTCCTTGAATTTATCTTTGACTCAGTTTTCATAGTGATAGGGTTTATAGGGGCTGGCCTGTTCTCAGGCTGGCTTTTTTATTTCCTGTCGGATTTCGGGATATTTGGCTGCTTACCACCCTCCGCCCGCCCATGCACCGGATTGTTTCCCTGATTTTTTTTGTGGTTTTTGTCTGTGCTTCCGGTGCCCTTGTAGCACAACCGCTCACTGCCTATACCAATATCCAGCACCAGTTGATGGTTTGGGATAATGGCATCATCCGGAAGGTGGATTACCTGCCGCCGGTGGCACTAAAAATTGGCAGGAACAACATCCCTTACCTCGATAATTCCCGCTCCTTCAAAATCTATTACCACGGCGGGGTGCGCACCATCAACAGCGGCTTCACTAACACCTTCAGTACCTCAGATAATCTGAGCATTTTTCTGAACGCAAAATCGCTGAACGTGTTTGACCAGGGCCGCATCAGCAATCTGTCGCTGCTGTGCAATGAGTACTATCTCGGCGATAGTATCGTGCTGTTTCTG
>JAMIQN010000026.1:0-5406 GCA_035914595.1 Chitinophagaceae bacterium
CTCTGGTACTGAACTGGTGGAATCATTGAAACCGATATCGGCCTGATCTCCAGATGGCCAGCTCGAATACGGACGGCCTATGTATCCACCAATATAACATCCCCTACAAGAGTTTGTCATCATCCAGTCGAACCCATAATTATAACTCAGTCTCGTACGGCTCAATTCTACCACTAAGTTGGCATCTCGCCGATAGTTGAAACCATCTATTGGGAAGCGAACCCAGGTGCCAATTGGATTCGCTGTATCAAAGAAGATAGTAACCTTGGGTTGAAAAAAGACAGTAGTCAACCCTGATTTTAATACATAATAACCCGTCATTCCATTAACTATTGTGTCCTTGTAGATGGAGTCTTGGGTATAGCCCATCTTCACCCACATGCTATCCCATACTACCGGACAGGGCGTAGTATATTGACCGTAGGTTATGCCAATTCTGAAATACACCGAACGCAGCGGTCCCGCAGGAAGGCCAAGCAGATCCGAAGGGCGATATATCCATTGGGCTATGTGGGAAAGGGCAGTATGAAAGTCAGCTCCAGATGTCGACTTCCCATCATTGTTATAGTGTGTGTACTGATACATCGGTTTCATTTGTGCATTTGCCGCATGACCGAAAAACAGGATCCCCATACTCAGCACCATCAAAAAAAGAACCTTCTTCATGGCTATGCTATTTAACGGTGAATTTATAGGGAGATAGGAGACGGAGCCGTGGGATAGAATGCTGTTTTTCAAGACAATTAAGAATGGAGGAAAGGTGAAAAAATGAAAGAATTGAAGCCTGTTGGTACTATCGAAGTTGGGAGAATACGAAGAAGAAACCTGACGAAATGAGGAAAATGAATCGTGTAGTGTGGGCGGCATTTTTGCAGAGTAAGTTGTTTGCACTCAGCAGCTCTCCCTGCCCTAAGACGGCTTAATCCGGCAAAGGGTTGGGTGAATGGCCCCATAGCTTCGTCTGCACCAGGCTCAATGCGGATTTTCTTCCGGCGTATCGGCAGCATAAAGGCTGCATCGTACTTTTCAAGGCCTGTCAAATCCTGATTCTCTATGCAAGCTTCTTCTTTTTCCCGCTCCATTGCGGTAGCCCTAATGCTGCTATCCTTCAGCAGTTGCTACACCTACAAGCTCGCCACCCACGCCCAGCCCGGTGGTGATGAGTTGGTGAGCACAACCGTTCATGCACAAAGCCTTTTCTGGGGACTGGTGAATAAGCCACAGGTATTGCGCCCCGGCCCCTGCGATGCGCTGGACCTGCCGGGCGTTGCCGAGGTGAAAGTGGAAACCAACTTCGCCAATGTGCTGCTCACCTTCGCCACTCTGGGCATCTACTGCCCGATGCGTATCGTGTATAAATGCTCAAAGCCCTGCCCTCAATCCGGTGAACTCTAAAAACGGCAGCACATGAAAATCTACAAACACGGCATCCACACCTGGCAGAACCTGCACGGCAACCTCAGCCAGTCTATCACCGACTTCTACGACCTGGCCAATGAGACAAACGGATCAGCCCTTCAGAACTACAACGACACCACGAGAGGCATTCAGGGCCTCCTCCGCGACTCCATTGCCGACGGTGTGCCGGTGCGGCCATTGGGTGCCAACTGGTCGCTGTCGCCGATAGCAGCTACGGGCGGCATCCTGCTCAACACTAAATACCTCAACACCCGCTTTTCAATTAGCAAAGAACAGGTGGCAGCCGGCTATGCCGGGGATGCTGCAAAGCTGGTGCTGGCGCAATGCGGCATGGCGATCTGGGAGCTAAGCGAATGGCTGGAATCCAAAGGCCTGAGCCTATCGGCAGTGGGGGCCAGCAATGGCCAGACGATTGCAGGGGCCATAGCCACCGGCACCCATGGTGCCGCCCTGCAGTTTGGTGCCATTCATGATGCAGTAGTAGGCCTGCACCTCATCACAGGGCCCGATGAACATATCTGGCTGGAGCGCGCCTCTTATCCGGTGGTGGCCGACAGCCTGGCGGCCAAGCTGGGAGCCCGCCTGGTGCGCGATGACGAAGCCTTTGAAGCGGCTGTCGTGGGCTTGGGTGCCTTTGGCTTTGTACATGGCGTATTGCTGGAGGCCGAAGAGCGTTTTCTGTTGGAGGGCTATCGCCGCCGAGTGCCCATAGACGCAGCCTATCATCATCTCATTGAAACCCTCGATTTTTCAAGCCCTCTGATGCCTGTGCCCGGCGAAGCTCCCTTTCATTTCCAGACCATGCTCAACCCCTATGATCTGGATGGTGGCGCCTACCTGACGGTGATGTACAAAAGGCCTTACCGGACGGGCTACACGCCGCCGCAGCCCAATGGAGAAGGCATCGGCCCCGGCGATGATGCCCCTGCCTTCATTGGGAAGATTACGGAGGTGGTGCCGGCGCTGGTGCCGCTGGTGGTGAATAAGGTGGCGGGCGCCAGCCTTTCCCTTTTTGAAAAGCAGGAAGGCACGCTGGCCGAGATTTTCAACAATACAACCCTGGCCGGGAAAGTGGCGTCGGCAGCCATCGGGCTGGAAGTGCCACAGGTGAGCCGCGTGATGGAGTTGCTGCAGCGTGTCAACAAAGAGGCCGGTCCGTTTACGGGGCTGTTTGCCTTCCGCTTTGTGAAGCAATCGAAAGCGCTGATGGCCTTCACCCGTTTTGCGCCCACCTGCGTGTTGGAGCTGGATGGCGTGCAATCATCGCGCACCTATTCTTTCTACAATGCCGTGTGGGATGCGCTGGAGGCGGAAGGCATTCCCTACACTTTTCACTGGGGCAAGATGAACAGCCTGACGCCAGCCCGTGTAGAGCGCATGTATGGCGACAGCCTGCGGCGGTTTCTGGCTGTGCGTTCCCGGATTATTTCGGGGCCTACCATTGCGGCCATGAGCAATGATGCCCTGCGCGACTGGGGCTTTGCAAGTGATGATGGCAGCCGGATTGCCTGATTTTTCTTTCCGAAAAAAGCTTGCTACTCCTCCTTCGGTGGCTGCTGCCTGAGGGTGCGCTCATCGCGCCGGTCGGGGATGAGCCACATGGCAGCCACAATACCGTAGATGGCTACCGAAAACGAGGTATTGACAAAGGCAAGGCCCACGGCAATCAGATAGAACAGTACGGACAGGCGGGCTTTGGTGTCGCCGCCCAGGGCGCTGTGCACCAGCGATTTTGGCCCTTCGGCACGATGCAGGCAAAGCTCCAGGATGTTGTAAGCAGCGCCGCAGCACATCAGCACGATTCCGTAGAAAACGACGGGCCATTTCCCAAACCCGTTTTCACCCATCCATGCCGTAGTAAAAGGCACCAGCGAGAGGCAGAAAAGCAGGAAGGTATTGGCCCAGAGCACCGAGCCGTTGATTCGGCGCACAAGCTGCATCAGATGGTGGTGGTTGTGCCAGTAGATGGCCACGTAGAGAAAGCTCAGCGCATAGCAGAAGAAGATGGGCAGCAGGGCGCGCAAGGCCTCCAGGCTACCCTCGTGCGGCACGCGCAATTCCAGCACCATGATGGTGATGATAATCGCAAGGACTCCATCCGAAAAGGCTTCGAGGCGGGATTTACTCATCATTCCGTCAGCTCAGCTTGCTTATTGCCCCGATGCAGCAGCCTTTTGCATTTCTTCCACCAGCGGGGTAGAGACGCCGGTGAAGGAGAAGCCTCCATCGTGGAAGAGGTTTTGCATCGTGACCATGCGCGTCATATCGGAGAAGAGCAGGGTGGTGAAAGCCGCGCAGTCATCAGCCGAGGCATTGCCCAATGGGCTCATCTTATCGGCATAAGAAAAGAAGGCATCGAAGCCGCCCACGCCGGAGCCGGCAGTAGTAGGTGTGGGAGATTGAGAAACGGTATTGACGCGCACCTTTTTGGCGAAGCCATAATAATAGCCGAAGGAGCGGGCGATGCTTTCCAGCAGAGCCTTGGCATCGGCCATATCGTTGTAGCCGGGGAAGACGCGCTGGGCCGCGATGTAGGAAAGAGCCACTACCGAGCTCCATTCCTTGAGGGCATCCAGCTTCATGCACGACTGCAGGACGCGGTGCAGGGAAAGTGCGGAAATGTCCAGCGTCTTATGAAAATTCTCGTAGCTCGTTTCAGTATAAGGGATACCCTTGCGTACGTTGGGGCTCATGCCGATGGAGTGAAGCACAAAGTCCAGCTTGCCGCCGAAATGCTGCATGGATTCGCTGAGCAGTTTTTCCAGGTCTTCGTTGGAAGTAGCATCGGCACCGATGACGGGGGCATCGCCACACTGGGCTGCCAGTTCCTTGATTTTGCCCATCCGCAGGGCAATGGGAGCATTGGTGAGGATGATTTGGGCGCCTTCTGCATAGCAGCGAAGGGCGGTCTTCCAGGCAATGGAGCGTTCATCAAGCGCGCCGAAAATGATGCCTTTTTTTCCTTGGAGCAAGCCGTAAGCCATGTAGTAAAACTTAAGCCGTAAAAGTAAGGCCCTGCCTGTGATTAACTTCGGTGCATGAATGCCACGCAACGACGGACTTTGTTTCTACTGATGATTGCGGTGGGTGCGGCGATGGTACTTGTGGGTGCCGTTTTAAAAATCAAGGCGTGGCCGTATGCCAATGTGCTGCTGGGTGTGGGTGTATTACTGGAGATTGCAGCAGCCCTTGGACTGACAATTGCCGGTCTTCGAAAAATTTCCCGTTGAGGGAGGAAAGGTGAATGATCCGATCAGGGGGTGCGCCCGGGTTTCACGCTGCTGTCCGGCACGATGACAGAATCCTTAACAAGGTGCATATCAGGAGGTATAGTTTCGCTTTCGGGGTCGGTTACCAATGGATTTTTAACTGAGTCACGAATTGCGCGGTTGGGCCAATGTGTGGTGTTTGCATTTTCGCAGGCGCCGAGGAGGAGCATGGAGAGAACGGTGGGAAGTATCCATTTCATGATTAGAAAAGCTGGTCGCTATTTCGGAGAAAAAACCGATGCCTACGGAGGGTAGGGAAATGGTAAATCCAGGGCAGCCCAATTGAAGTTTTGAGTGCTAATGCCATGAGAAGGACAAGAGAAAGAGACTGTAAAAACGGGGCCTTTCAACGGTGGAAAGGAAACTTTCAGAATCACATTTTGCCGCTTGCCCTCAACCCTTACCTTTGCGCGAAATTTCAGGGGTACCCCTATGCGTTTTGTACGGTTTCTGCTCCTTTCGGCAGCTCTTATTACAAGTGGTTCTCTATTTGCTCAGGAGCCTGGGCCGGCCGTCAGCCCGGAAGCTGCAGCCGAAGCTCATGCCGAGCATTCTGAAAAGAAGCTCGATGTAGCCGGTGAGATTTTCAGTCACGTAGGCGATTCGCACGAGTGGCATCTATTTGGCATTGGCGGGCATCCGGTGGCTGTTCCCTTGCCGGTGATTGCCTACTCACCCACAAAGGGGCTGAGCATCTTTTCTTCTTCCAATTTTGACT